>CAJABS010000084.1 GCA_903938075.1 uncultured Chloroflexota bacterium
CTCTCGGGAGAGATCAGCAGGAGGACGCGCATGCTGCTGATGGTGGCATACTCGCTCACACAAACCCGCACGCTGTTGTGCTGGGTGAGCCGAAACCTAGCGAGTGAGGACAAGATGTTTCGTTGGCCGTGGGAGTACCTCTTCACCGTACTGAATGCCGATCTTGGAACGTTCTACACGCCGTTCTGGATGGCCAATTTGGTGCTCTTCCTTGCAACGATCCTGGTCTACGCATTCGCAACCCGTGGCACCCGGGGGCGCGGGGTGATCGGCGACGAGTGGGAGTACATCCTGTGGATCAGCCTCGGCACCTTCGGCATGAACCTGGTCTACGCCGCGTTCCAGTGGTACGGCCTCTTCCCGATCGCCACTACGTTGGTTGGGCTTCTTGCACTGCGCGACACCGTCACGAAGCGCTTCCCGCCACTTCTCGCCGCTGAGGCGCAGCATGCTGAGCTCTTGCGCGCGCGCCGACAGGTTGCCGACGGCGTTGAGGCAACCATTCGCCCAGCGAATCGTCGCGGGTAGTTCTTTGATGTGCGCCGCTGCGCACTCCAAAAGAGCATGAACATTCGCCCGTTCGGCCCCGGTCATCGGCGTGCCGACCGCGCTGCGGGTTCTCAAGGTGTTCTCAGTAGCGCCATCTTCTCGAACGACGTTGCGCAGATCACCGAGTTCACGGTTGCGCCGGGCGGCACCTACGGCCCGCTACGCAGCGCTGGCGATGTTGTTCTTGTGGTGATTGAGGGGGGCGGTTGGGTTGTTGCCCACGATGCCCAGTTGCAACTTGCCGCTGGTGAGTCACTACACCTTGAGCGGCTGGTTCCGTATAGCGTTACTGCGCGCGAGTTGCCGCTACGCGCGATCCTCGTCGAGCTTTCTGCGGGCAGCGGCGCTGAATCTGCTCGCACCATAAGCGCCAGCGGCGGCGGCGCAGAGGAGTAGCACACCAACAACGAGTGTCGCGCTACTGACAAGCGCGGTTTCGGCGGGGCTTTCAAGCGTGACGCCAAACTGGAACGGCCAGGTCCATGTTGGAATCACTCCCTGGTACCAATTGTGTAGGCCGGCCGGAAGCGGCAACGCTGCCCAGTTCGGATACCAGACAAGTGCCACTGTGGCGATGCTGCCGACCGTGATCGCGAACATGCGACGTAGATCGGTCGCTCCGAGGATTGACCATGCGGCTACGGTTGCAGGAACGAGTGCGATCGCGCCAACGAGTGGGCCTGGTGTGCCGAACCCGCCTGATAGGCAGACTTGGCTTTCGGGGTAGACGCTGCTCACACCTGCAAGTGCGCAGAGTGCACCAGTGGCCATCCAGAGCACAGGTGCAGCGAGCACTGCGCATGCGCCGCCAATGCGCACGATCTGCGCGGCGCGTTGCGATCCGGCACGGAGATCTGCGAGAAGCAGCGCGAGTCCGATCAGGGCGATCTGTGATGTTGGGTAATAGTGATATTGGAATGCGGCGCGATCGATGCGCGCCCACGGTAGCCAGAGTGCAAGGCCAAGAACAAGCACCGATGCAAGGCCCCAACTTCGTCGGCGCCATGCCTCTACTGCGAGCCAGAGTGCGCCGCCGATGCTAAGGATGCGCGAGAGCACATTGCCGCCGTCGTACACCGCGGCGGTCCATGCGCTACCGCCAGCGGTGAAACTTGATTGGAAGAACCAGACAGGTTTTAGGTCAAACGGCCACGCCCACCATGGCGACGATGCTGCATGCGCGACGCGCAGCGTGTCGTGATAGCGGTACATCGACGCCGTAAGGTCGGTGAGCGTCTGTCCCGTGTTCCCAAGCGGCCAGCCTGTAATCAGCTGGTTGCCAAGCGCTGCCCACGGCAGGTAACTCGCGATGTACACACCGAGTGGAAGTGCGGCGAGCGTGAAGAAGACGAGCGTCGCCTCTCCCGGCAGCGAGAGGAGTCCGAGCAGAGATCGCGGGGTTGCGTCGCGCCGCGAAATACCGCCGGCGCGATAGATGGCTGCGCCTGTCGCCACAAGGAGCAGCATCAGCACGGCGGCGAACGGCAGGTTTGGAATACGGGTGGAGCCGTCAGCCACGGCGAGTGCTGGCGGTAGAAGTGCAGCGCCAAGGAGGGCGAGACCGCCAGCGACCAGTAGTCGCCCAGGCGCCGTCCGCGCAAGCCAAATGATGCCGAGGCCGAAGATGCCGTACAGGGCAACCCACTTGCTTGCGAGTGCTCCACCAAGGAGAAGGCCGGCCACGACGAGAAGGAGCCCGCCAGAGAGGGCGCCTCGCGCGCGGCCCTGCAGCCATGCCACGAAGGCGACCGCTCCACCGAGCAGAAGGGCGAGGAGGTAAACGTCATTCATACCGATACGGCTCTGCACGAATCCCGCCCCGTCGAGGAGGGCGAGGACGCCAACCAGGGCGGCGACGTCGCGTCGCTCGGTCAGGAGTCGGGCCAGGAGCACCAAGAGTGCTGCTGCGAGTGCGCCGGCGATCACCCCAGGCCAGCGCCAGCCGGCGGCGAGCTCACCCACACTCACCTGCGTCATCGCGCCAGAGGGCGCCGCAATGAGCAGCTCCTCGTTACCGCCGTCGGCGCGCTCTGCAGAGGCGTCGAGGGCAACGCCGCTCGCGCCGAGCGTGAGGGCATCACCACCAACGGCGACGTCGGCAAACCGAGCATTGCCGTTCGGTTCAATCGTCCACAGTGATGCCCCAGTGCCGTCAGGACCAGGTGCCACCACGTGCACCATGCGGCTTGCACTGTTCGGCACAATCGCTGTAGCTCCTGGAATGGTGACCTGCGCCATCAGTGTTGTGCTCTCGTTTTTTGCGTTGTACACCCGCACGCCATCACGGCCCGCTACGTAGAGTCGTGGCCCATCAAACCAGTCGACAGATGCAGCAGCGACCGCCCCTCCATCGATCGGTGACGATCGTGGGTTTAACAAGTCGGCTGCCGCGTAGCTTGTTAGGCCGCTCGCGCTCGTCACAAAGATTCGCTCTTCTCCGTCAACGGTGAGTGCAAGCACCGACGTCCCGCGCACCAGCGGCGCGCTCGTCACAACCACCCCGTCGCGCATGATGAGCACCTGGTCGCGCTGTACAAGCGCGACGCCGCCATCGGTGAGCGGTGCGATCCCGAGAGCCTCGCCGCCGGTCGTTGACCATGTCCGCACGCCACTGTTGCCGCCTTGGTCTGCAGTAGCGCGGTCTACCGAAAACACTGTGCCGTTCGCGGTGGTGCCCCAGAGAGCGCCGTCACTGGCAGCAAAGAGGCGCGTCGTGCCGCGTAGCGGAAGTGAGCCAACGACGGAGCGTGTCGATGCATCAATCACACTGATCTCGTCGGGCCCTGCAATCCACAGCCTTCCCGGGCTCAACGCATCTTCTGGTCGTGCAGCAATAGCGCCGATTGTTGTTGCGTAGGTTGTGCGCGCATCGACACGCGGGGCGCCAAACGATTCAAGGCCGAGTGCGATGAGGTACTTCGCAAGGTGTGGGTGCGTGTACTCGTAAATCGCATGGGGCTCGCCGTACTTCCAATCTTGCATGAACTCTGTGGCGGTTCGTACGTGGTAGACCTCATCAAACTGGAAGTGTGTTGGCTCGCCTACGCGCCAACCTCTCAGCGAGAGTGCGCTCACCGCGACAAGAACGAGAAGCCATACGTCAATCCGCGTAAGGAGTCGGCGAGGTTCAGGCTTTGCGATTACGGCGCGTTTCGGTACCGCGTCAACACGCTTTCGGAGTGCTCCTGTAGGTCGCGCACCTGTCGCAGCTCTTTCGGAGCTCCACGCGAGCCAGATCGCTGCAACGAGCGATGCGGTGATCGCGATCGCGGTGGCCGTGATGGCGATTGGTGTTTGGAGTGCGCTGGTAAAGACACCAAGGTTTGGCAGCCCAGGGTTCTGGAAGTACGAGATCGTCAGCACGCCCCAGCTATTCGCAAAGAATGCGACTGAGGTTGCGACTGCAATCCAGCGCCATGCTGGCCGCGCTGCAGCGAGTGCGATTGTTAGTGGGATCGCCGGGAAGAGATATCGCTCGTGCACGCGGGTTGGGAGAACAAAGAAGGCGATAGCGAGAATTGCGACGGCGGTGACGGTGCGGATCGCCGTGTCACGTTGTACGTAGCGCATTGCAACAAGTACGGCGGTGGCGATCCCTGCGCTGCCAATCGCAACGCCTGGGATGCCGATCAGCGGAAGTGGATCGATGTCTGAGGCCCATCCGGTTGCATCAACGACCGCGCGTCCACCTACTTCAATGAGCGCCCATGGGTTCCAAGCGTTTACCGAAAGGTATGGGTAGCCGCCAGCTGCTTCGGCAACTTTTGCGAGGACGTCGGGCAGCGTGAGTCCGAACGGCAGCGCTGCGAGTGCGATGGTGGCGGCACCGGCGAGACCCGCCACAACGAAGGCCCAGGGGTCGCGTGCCGAGCGCGCTCGAACAAAGGCGAGCATGCCGACGATGGGGATCAGAATGCCGAACTGTGGCTTCAGCACCGCCGCGAGCGCGGCGAGGATCGCTCCGCGCACCGTATTGCCGCGGATGAGCGCCGAGAGGGAGAAGAGGAGGGCTGTCGTGCCGATGGAGTCAACCTGCCCCCACACCGCCGAGTCGAGCCAGATCATTGGGCCAACGGCCATTGCGATGGCGGCAAGAAGTTGGCCGCGGCGCGGTGCGCCGAGATCGGCGGCGAGTCGCGCCGTTGCAAGCACGAGTAGGCCGTCGGCGAGGATTGCGGGGAGTTTCACAAGTGCCCCGGGGTCTGTGCTGCCGGTAAAGAGTGCGCCAACTGATCCGAGTGCCCAGAGAACCCACATGTACCCGGGGAGATAGTCGACAAAGATTCCGCGGGCGTAGAAGCCCCACGGCCCACGGGTCCCTAACTCAGATGCCCATGATCGGAATGAGTTGAGGTCGGCAGCAAATCCTGCGTCTGGAGGGAGTGCGACGTATGCGATGATCAGCCGCAAGAGAATCCCAAGTGCAGCAATCAGCGCAATGGTGCGAAGGCTGACCTGTTCGGTTGGTCGACGGGCCGTCTGAGAAGTCATTTGCCGAGTGTAGCCGTGAAGGGGGTTGTGGAAGGTGCCACTGCAGGAGCTCTCGCTCTTCTTCCCCTGTCACAACGAGGCCGACAACCTTGAGGCGCTCGTTGACGATGCGCTCGCGGCGCTCCCCGCCCTCGCCACAACGTATGAGGTCATTCTTGTTGACGACGGCTCGCGTGATAACACCGCTGTTGTAGCTGAGCGCTTAGTGCAGCGGCATGCCGGCGTCGTTCGCTTGGTGCGACACGAGGTAAACCGCGGCTATGGCGGGGCTCTTCGCTCAGGGTTTGCAGCGGCGCAGTATAGCCATCTCGCCTACACCGACGGTGACCGACAGTTTCGTATCGCCGATCTTGCGCGCCTCGTTGATGGCGCGCAGGAAACGGGGTCGCCAGTGGTTATTGGGTATCGACTGAAGCGCGCCGATCCACCGCTGCGCCTCATTTACGCAACTCTGTATCGTGTTGCGAATCGCATCTGGTTCGGACTCAGCGTTCGCGACGTCGATTGCGCGGCGAAGCTCTTCCACCGAGATGCCCTGCGTGGCATCAGCGTGCACTCCGATGGTGCGTTCTTCTCTGCGGAGCTGCTCATTCGTTTGCGACTCGCAGGCGTACACATTCTTGAGGTTGGTGTGCCGCACTACCCGCGCACCGCCGGTTCGCCCACAGGCGCACGCCTCTCTGTCATTACGCGCGCTGTTCGCGACTTCTGGTCGCTGCGTATTGGGCTCTGGGTTAATCGCTCTCGAGCACTTGCGAGAGGCCGGGCGCTACTGAACAAGTAGCGCTAACGGGTAGCTGGTGGCTCCTCGCCATCAAGCGAGTTAACAAAGTCGCGGAAGAGCGAGAGCCGCTCCTCTTCGGCGGCCTCGGGGACGATTCCCTCAGTTGAGAGTAGTTCCGCAGAGATGAGTATCGGCGCATCAGCACGTAGCGCGAGTGCGACTGCGTCGCTCGGCCGCGCATCAAGCGTCGCCTCTTCACCACTCGGTGCCACCAAGAGCATCTGTGCGCGGAACGTCTCTTCGCGCACTTCGGTAATGCGGACCTCTCGCAATGAAGCGCCGAGGGCGCGAATTGTTTGAAGCGCTGTGTCGTGCGTTAGTGGACGCTCTGGTGTGATGCCTTGAAGGTGGTAAGCGATCGCGCTGGCCTCGTTTGGTCCGATCGGGATCGGCAGATAGCGTGCCTCTTCGGCATCGCGCAAGAGCAGCACGTGCGTCCCAGAGATCATCTGGATGCGAATGCCTTCAACCACCGCGCGTCGTAGTTCCATCGCTCTATGATCGCACGCTTACGGCGTAGGAATTGGGGTCTCGATAACGGGGTCAGGTGTTGGTTCAGCGCTTGTGCCTGGCTCTTGCGTCACCGGCTTTCCAAGCACGGCGCTGCGAACTCGACCCGCTTCAGCCCAGACAAACGTTGGTGCGCCGCCGTCAGACGCGGGGAGGATGTATCCACCGAGGACCTCTCCGATCGGCGCATCCTGATCGGTAATCACATACTGCGCCAGCATTGCGCCAGATGTGGCCTTGCTGTACGCAATGACGCGCTGTGCGCTGCTATCCCACACGTAGACAACGCCTGTGCGGGCCGCCCCTGCAGACATCACGAGTGCTGGGGTGAGGGTGGGGCGGAGCAGCTCATCGCCGATCACCGCTGGAACCCAATCGTCGGGCGCCCCGCCGGAGTATCGGCGCAGCGCGCCGTCACTCGTCATGTAGACGTCGCCATCAATGGCGATGCTGGTCATGGCGCTAAGCGACAGCGGGCTAATGAGGTAGGCCGTTGGTGTTGCTGGGTAGCCTGTGCCGTCTGGTGCTGGCTGATATCGCAAGATCTGGCGCGCGGACGGATCAACAACATAGAGGCGGTAGAGCCCGGTCCCCGGGTCCGCTGCGAACCCGACGATCGCCTTAACGTCGCTCCCCCACAGCTCCCCGTCTCGAACACGAAGTTTGACGAGTGTCCCCTTGCCCGCCCCGTCGGATGGGCGCCAGCGCCAAAGGTTGGAGGAGGCGTCAAACACCACGAGGTCTGGGCCTGATGCGGCGAGCAGAAGTGCGCGGCCAGTACGCGTGCCGTAGAGATCAAATCCTGGTTGATACACCACAGTTGCGCGACCGCGCTCTGCATCGATGCGGTAGACCGCGCCCGTCACCTTATCGATGACGTAGGGTCGGCCGTCGGGGCCCTGAACAATCGCTTGAATCTCAACAGTGGCGCCCGCTGCCTCAAAGTTAAACAGCTCAATCGGAGACGTCTCGCTCACAAGGAAGATTTTGTTCAGCGTCTCTGTCGCCTGCTCTCGTAGTGCTGCGATTTGCGCGAGTGGGCCGCCACCAGATTGCGCAAGGTTGAGGTCCGCCACCGCGGTAAGCAGAAGGCTCTTTACGCGCGCGGGGTCATTAACAAGAAGGTTGGTCTGGGGGTCGAGCGCCTCTGCAATGCCGATCTCTGCGTTTCGTAGAGCCTCGCGGGCCCTCGCCGCGGCATTGAGTTCAGGTGTTGAGCTATTCAGCACCAGTGCTGTTGCGCCGCCTAGTCCAGCGACAAGCACTGCGGCGAGGAGAAGTGCAGCCGACCGGCGGCGGCGCGTGCGCTGCACATCGCGCTCCGTCTGCTCGTCGTCTCCTGTCACCGCGCGAAGTGATGGCTCTGATGGGGTGATCGTGAGCCATGGTGCTCGCCGTTCAATTTCGTTAGCGGTGCGCGCAGCGGCCCGCTGCCAGAACGATGTTGAGGTCGCGGCGCGCTCCCGCCACGATCGCTCAACGAGTGGTTCTGCCACGCTGCGATGCTCTGCTCGTAGTCGTGCCTCGGCTCGCGCCGCCTCTTGTGCTGCCCGCACGGCATCGCTGGTTCGTTGATCGCGCGCTGGTGGTGGTTGGCTCTTCCCTCGTGCGCGCGGCTCCACACCACTGCGGGTGCTTGGGCGCCGAGCATCGATCACCGCTTGTGCTGCTGTATCGATTGGCTCATACGGTTGCGTGTGCGCATCTGGTCGATTCGGGTCGGCTTTTGGCGCGGCCGGCTTTGCAGCTGCGATGCGCGCTTCGCGCTCTAGGTTCCCCTCCTCCCATCGCGTGCGCGCATTGATTTTTGCGACTGCAACTGGGTCGGTCGGAACGTTGATCAGCGTGTCGGTGTCTGGCGCGGCGCGCTCAACAACTTTTCGTACGGGAGGTAGCACTTCGAGGAGCACCGCCGGATAGGCGAGTGGCGCCAGCACGCCACTCACGGGCGTGTGTGCTTTTACGGCGCGTTTCGCCTCTTCTGCTGTGATCGCCATTGCGACGCGGTCTTCTGGCGACATAGAGAGTCGTGTTGCAGAGATGCCACCGCGCTCGAGCGTGCGTGATGTTGAGCCGGGCGCGTCATCAGGAAGCATGATTGTTGTTGTTCGCCCATCAGTGGTTCGGCGTGCGGCAATCGCTACGCCGCTGGTGCGCGCAACGAGAACTTCATTGCGCGAGAGCGCGACAAGGCCGATTGCCACCTTCTCGCCGAGTAGCTTTTGCGCGGCGGTTAGTGCGCGGCGGGCTCGTTCGGCTGGGCTCGCCGATGCGTCTCGGTCATAGAGGTTCAAGGTTTCGTTTGCTGCTCGCTGTAGTTGATCGGCTGTTGCGCCGGTAAGCGAGATCAGTACGGTGCGCGTGCCGAGCAGGCGCTCCTCAGATGGGCCTTTCGGGGTACGTGCGAGTAGAAGCCAGCCGGGACCAAACGCTGGCTCGGCTGCTGTTAGTACTGCGGGGTGAACTGTCTGCTCTGTGTGGTCCATATGTTGAGAATACGCTCAGTCTTGTTCGTTGCCCGGGTTGGCGATTCGTACGGTTAGCCCGATGGAGCGCTCGCCGCCAGGCCGCTCGCTAAAGGCGCGGGCAAGCTCCGCCCCACGAAGGTGTAGCTCTTGTGCCGCTGCGGGGTTCTTCGCCTCAACGATGAGCCGCCCGCGCTCGATCGCGACAAGGTGGCCGACGGGGGCGAGGTGTGGTGCCACCTCGCGCAGGAGGTCGCCGAATGCGCCCATTGTTCGCGCGAATCGCAACTCCTCCTCGAAGCCAAGGGCGCGTGCCGCTTCCGGGAGTAGTCCGGCGAGCCCCTCTGGTCGCCCTTTCCGTGTGCGCTTCGTGCTCACGCTGCCACCGCGCTGCCGTGTGGGCCGCGCTGGATCTCGCGCGAGGTTGCCTTCGCCACAAGGCCAGGCGCTAAGTCTTCGAGTGCTGTTGCCGTAATGATGCTTTGTGGGAGCGCAGCAATGCGCGCCACCAGGTGCTCCCGTCGCTGCGGGTCAAGCTCGGAGAACGCGTCGTCGAGGAGCAGAACGGGCGGATGTCCGTGCTCGTCGGTGAGGAGTGTGATTTCGGCAAAGAGAAGTGCGAGGAGCAGGCTACGTTGCTGGCCGCGCGACGCTGTTGGGGCAATGTCGCTCCCGCCAACATGGAAGGCGATGTCGTCACGGTGTGGGCCGACCAGTGTGTACCCCTGATACCCCTCGGTTTCAGCGGTCTGATCAAACGATTGTGAGAGCCGTTCTGCACATTCGCTTGCAGATTCGTCGGGGCGGTACTCCTCACGCGACAAATAGTGCGTTTCGAGAGCGGCTTCACTCGGCGCAACCTCGCTGTGCGTTGCCGAGAGAACAGGGGCGAGTGCGGCGAGAAGGGCGAGGCGGCCAGCAACCACCTCTGAGCCAGTGGTGATCAGCATCTCGGTCCACGGGCGCATCTCGCTCGCAATGGCGCGACGCGCGGCGCCGTCGACCTCGAGCGCATCTTTTAGTAGCCGGTTGCGTTGACGAAGCGCGCGTTCGTAGCGCGTCAAGGTTGCCTCATACCCGCGCTGCCACTGCGATGCAACGCGGTCGAGTAGGCCGCGGCGCACCGAAGGCGCACCAACAACAAGGCCGGTCTCCTCTGGAACAAATGCCGCGACGCGCAGCCGCTGGCCGAGCGCCGCCGTGGTGCGCGGTGTTCCGTTCAGCAGGTGCTTCGCGCGTCCAGCCCGTGAGATCTCCACACCGAGGGTTGATCGTGCGAGGGTGTCGGTCGGCTCAGCGCCGTCGTCGCGCACCGTCACCATGATTGAGGCTTGATCACCGTCGCCCGCGATCACCTCACGCAACGCGCCGGCGCGGTGCGAGCGACCTGTCGCCGCAATGATGCACGCCTCAAGAATGGTGGTCTTCCCCGCGCCATTCTCGCCCCAGAAGATGTGCGCGCCTGGGGTAAGCGCAACGGTACCGTCGGCCCAGCTGCGCATCTGGTGGAGCCGCACGCTCTCAATCATTGGTGCGCCGCGCGTTCGCGAGCGATGCGGATCAGGACGGTGTGCGCACCGGCATCACAACGTGCAGGTAGTCGCGACCGTCAAGCGGGCGAAGCAACCCGGGTGCGACAGGGCCGGTGAGCTCGAGTGAGAACTGATCGGCTTCAACGCGCGAGAGAACGTCAACAAGGTACTTCGCGTTGAACGCGATCGTTGTTCCCTCGCCCTCAACCTTCGCCTCGATGTGTGCCGCGTGGTCGCCTACGTCTGCTGCCGCGGTGATATCAATCGCACCGCCGCCATCGGTTGAGATCGCGAAGCGCACGATGTGCGCCGAAGCATCAGCAACAACTTGCGCCAGCTTCACCGCTGAGAGGAAGCTGTCGCGGTCAAGCGTGACCTTGGTGGTGTGACTGGTTGGAACGACCTGCTGGAAGTTCGGGAACTGTCCCTCGATCAGCCGGCTTACTAGCATGGTGTCGCCAAGCTTGAACTGCAGCTGGTTCTTTGTTGGCGTGAAGGTGATCTCTACAAGATCCTCAACATCGGAGAGAAGGCGCAGCAGCTCGGCGTACGAGCGGGCTGGCACGATCAAGCTTGTCTCTGGTGCCGCTTCGGCAAGCGGCGCGCCAGCAACAGCGATGCGGTAGTTGTCGGCGGCGGCGAATGTTGCCTTCTCGCCGGTGAACTTGGTCAGCACGCCCGTGAGAATCGGTCGCGCCTCGTCGCCGGCGGCGGCGAAGACGGTTGACTCAAGGGCTGCCTTCAACGCCTTCTGTGTGATTCGCGCAGTTGGTCGCTCGCTGGCCGCACCCACTGGTGGGTAGTCGTCGGCGGGTGTGGCACGAAGGTGTGAGGCGTTTCGCCCACACTTGATCTGTGCGCGCCCGTCAGCGAGGAGCGAGAGGTCGATCTTCTCGTTTGGGAGGCCGTTCACCACGTCAGCAAGGAGCCGGGCTGGAATCGTTGTGGAGCCCTTCTCTTCAACCTTTGCGGGAACCCAGTGGGTGATCGCAATGTCGAGGTTGGTTGCGACCAGGCGCAGACCGCCATCCTCGGTGCCGAGGTAGACGTTCGACAGGATCGGTAGGGTGTTGCGGGTCGCCACGGCATGGCCAACGATGGCAAGGCCGCGAGCGAGATGGTCCTGAATAGCCGAGAGCTTCATCTGTTCCTCCACATATAGGTTCCCTCTCTAGGGTAATAGTGTCTTAGTTGTTTTAACTCGTCATCACCGTATTCGTACTGTGGGCGGCGTGGAGAGCCGTGCTCACCTTCGCACAAACCGCCCGTGGGAAGGCCCCCCGCCCACGTGGAGAACCCCCACCCTCCTCCGTAAACCACCCCCGCTGCTGGGGAGACCCTGCGGAGAACCCCGGCTAGTTACCCACACCCCTCTTCACACCCGGCAAAGAAAACCCCCACAAAACCACACCACACAAGGTGTTGTCCACGAGATTTCCACACCCCTGGGGGGTTATGGGCGGGCGGCGACCCCTTGGCCGAGGCGAAGGAGTGCCTCGCGCAGCAAGGCAACCTCTCGGCGTAGCTCACCGTCGTAGCTCATCTCTCGCTCGATCTTGGTGCAGGCGTGGATGATGGTGGAGTGGTCGCGCCCGCCTAGGGCGGCGCCGATGCGAACCAGTGAGGCGTCGGTCTCTTCCCGGGAGAGGTACGCCGCGATCTGCCGCGGGGTCACAATCTCTCGGTCGCGCTTCGGCCCACGAAGCTGCTCAACCGTCAGGCTGAAGTGCTCGGCGACCGTGGCGACCACCTGCTCTGGCTCAAGGATTCGCTTCGGGTTCGGGTAGACAGCCTCGTTCAACACGCGGGCCGCGAGCTCCATCGTGACCGGCATTCCACTGAGTCGACCGACGGCGACCAGTCGCGTCAGTGCCCCTTCAAGTTCGCGAACATTGCTCTGCACACGTCGCGCGACCTGCTCAACAACATCGTTCGCAACGATGACGCCACTCTCTTCTGCCTTGGCGCGCAAGATCGCAATGCGGGTTTCAAGATCCGGCGATGAGATGTCGGCGATGAGGCCCCACTCGAATCGCGAGCGGAGGCGCTCTTCAAGCAACGAGATCTCTTTCGGTGTGCGATCCGACGTCAGCACGATCTGCTTCCCAGCGGAGTGCAGCGCGTTGAACGTGTGGAAGAACTCTTCCTGGGTGCGCTCCTTGTCGGCGAGGAACTGAATGTCATCAATGAGCAACACATCGATCTTGCGGAAGCGTGATCGGAACGCCTCAGCGCCGCTCTGCTGAATGCTGGTGATGAACTCATTCGTAAATGCTTCACCAGTGATGTACAGCACCTGACGCTTTGGTGAGCGCTCAGCTACTGCGTTACCAATCGCGTGCAGCAGATGCGTCTTGCCGAGGCCGGTGCCGCCATACAAGAAGAGCGGGTTGTATGCGCCACCAGGTCGCTCAGAAACAGAGAGCGATGCAGCATGCGCAAGTCGATTCGCTGCACCGACAACATAGGTCGCAAATGTGTAGCGAGCATTGAGATTCGTTGCGCGTGCTGGCGCCTCGCGGTCAACGATACGCACGCTCTCTTGCGGTGCAGTTGCACGCGGTGCGGTGTCAACAGAGGCGACACCCTTCCCCTTGGTGGCAAGTGCGCCATGCGCATCAAGCTCTGCATCGCTTACAACTTCGACAGAGAGCGTCACGCTGTAGCCAACAACCTTCGCAAGTGTTTGTGCGATGAGTGAGCGGTAGCGCTCATCAACCCAATCTTTTGCGAAACCGGACTGCACACCGAGAACAAAGGTGGCAGTGGACTCGTCAACGCGAAGAAGTGCGGTGCGACGGAACCAGGTCTCGAAGGTGGCCTGCGAGAGGCTGATCTCCAGCTCTCCGAGGACCGCGCGCCAGACCTGTCGTCGATCCATCCCGCAGCGCCTCCCTCGTTTCGTTGGTGAGCGCCACCAACGGAGCGGCACAAGGGCTGGGCTGCCGAAGAGTCGGCGGGGCCACCCTGGTGCATGTGTAGATCTGCATCGACCGGCGTTGACCAGCCTCCTCAGCCCCGTTCAAGAGAGCCAGACGACGATGTGAAGTCGTTCGGGCCCTTTGTGGGGAGGCGGAGAATAGCACCCGCGGCGCTTCCTGCAAGCCCGGCCTCACCCCAATTTTGGATACCCCCTAGGGGTATCTGGGTAAATCCCCGTTACAGGGGCGGCAATTGACACCGCCGCCTGCGAGGAACGATACTTCCCCTCTCAGAACCGCCCCCTTCGCGGCCTGAGTGAAAACTAGGAAGAACCCCTCGGGGGCCACCGCCGACGAAGGCAACCGTGGCGCTTGAGACCACCAGATCGGAGCGATACCAATGAAGCGAACGTATCAGCCGAAGAAGCGCCAGCGGTTCCGCGAGCACGGATTCCGTAAGCGCATGTCGACAACGTCCGGCCGCCGGGTTCTTGCCCGACGCCGCGCACGCGGTCGCAAGCGCCTC
>CAJABS010000085.1 GCA_903938075.1 uncultured Chloroflexota bacterium
ATTCAGCTCGACGAAGGTGCGGCAACCAACGGATCCCCAACCCGGGGGCCGGAACGGTGCCAACGCTGATATGGCGATGCGGACGGGTCCGACGCGGACCACGCGCCCTTTGTGGCGTGCTGCGTTGCGTCGTGCCCCAGGCGCCGGCCCGAGCCGGTCGAACTGGGAGGTACTGAACATGGCATCGAAGCCAAGCACCAGCAGGATTGTGACCTGCGAGTCCATGACCACGGGTCATCCCGACAAGCTCTGCGATCAGATCAGCGATGCGCTGCTCGATGCGCACCTGGTACGCGATCCGTACACGCGCTGCGGTATTGAGGCCGCCGCGAGCGGCAACGAGGTCTGGGTCTTTGGCCAGGTCGCCAGCCGCGATCCGCTGAGCCATAGCGAGATCGAGCAGCTGGCGCGGCGCGTCATTCGCGACATCGGCTACGAGTCGGCAGAGGAGGGGATCGACCCCGACACCTGCACCGTGCGCGTCACCATTGACCCGCAGAGCGGCGACATCGCCATGGGCGTCGTTCGCGACGACGGCGTGCTGGGCGCGAGCGACCAGGGGATCGTCTACGGCTATGCCACGAACGAGACCCCCGAAGGGCTGCCGCTGCCGCTCGTGCTGGCGCAGCGCCTGACCCGTGCCCTCACGAACGCTCGCACCACCGGTGCGATCCCGTGGCTGCGACCCGACGGCAAGGCGCAGGTCAGCGTGCGATACGTGGGCGATACGCCGCACGAGGTAACGGCCTTTGTGGTCTCGGCGCAGCATCGCGCGGAGACGCCCATCGACGAAGTGCGCAGCACCATTGAGGCACTGGCGCGCGAAGCGCTCGGCAGCTGGGTGACACCAGACACGCAAGTGCACATCAACCCAACCGGAAGGTTCGTGGTGGGCGGTCCGCTCGCCGACTCGGGCCTCACTGGTCGCAAGGTGATCGCCGATACGTATGGCGGCGTGGCACACCACGGCGGTGGCGCCTTCAGCGGCAAGGACGGCACCAAGGTCGATCGCTCAGCCGCATACGCCGCGCGTCAGGCGGCGTTGCACCTAGTGCGCAGCAAGCTGGCTGTACGTGCTGAGATCGCCATCGCCTATGCGATTGGCGTCGACAAGCCGGTCGCCGTCTCGGTGGACACATTCGGCACCGGCACGATTCCCGACGAGCAGCTCGCCGAACTCGTGGCACTCAAGTTTGACCTGCGACCAGCAGCGATGATCGAACGCCTCGAGCTGCGCACGCCAATCTTTGAGCGCACCGCGCGCGATGGGCATGTGGGGCACGCCGACCTGCCGTGGGAACTCGAGAACACGGTCGACCCCAAGACTGAGTTCCTGAAGCGCGTCGCAGAACGCGCCGGCGCCAGCCAGGGTGCCCCAGGGCGATTCCCCTGCGGGCACCTGCAGCGCCTGGGCAAGGAGCACCTGGCCGTAGGGGAGCACTTCCCCTATGGCGCGCAGGGAGCCGAACTGCTCGCCTGTGTTGTGTGTGAAGCAACTGAGGCCAGTGCGACTGCAACGAAGGGAGGGCGAGCATGACTCCAAAGATTGAGTTCATCTTTGAGGTTGATGGCAACATCACCACGGTGTCCAGCGTTGATCCGAGCATTACGCGCCGCGCCGCGGTAACTGAAGCCGAAACGCCTGGCAATTGGATCGCATGGCAGCCAGATCACGAGAATCAGCTGGAGGCAACTATTTCTGGTGGCTACACATCTCGTGACGAGGCACTCCGAGCGGCTGAGAGGTTCGTGCGTACGAGCGAATTCACCGCGCCAAAGAGTGAGCCACATCCAATCTGGTTGGATGCCGACGGAGCATGGCAACTGATGAAAGTCACTCCACTCTGGCCTCTTGTTCCTTCAGGGCTCATGCTTGACTTCGCCGGTGGGCGGGCGATGATGGTGCGAACGTGGGAACTCAAGGCAAAGGCCAAGGCGGTGCTGAAGTCCTATGAGAAGGGTGGGCAGCCTCGAGTTTCAGTCGTGGAGCGTCGAGTGATGTCCGAGGCGATCGCCTTCAAGTTCCGTCTTCAACTCAACTTGGCGCTGATGTGATGCGCCCGGTACAAGTTGGGAGTTGGGGAATCTAGCCTCTTACTCGAGGCAGTAGTGCCTTGATCGCGGCCGCAATCTCCTTGGGCTCCTTCAGCGATGGGGGCAAGTCAATCAGTTCCTTTGCGCCTGGCTTAACAAGCTCACGGAACTCCTTGGCTCCACCCTTTGCGGGGTCCTCCAAGGTTGCAACGGCGTACAGCACGACGAACGTCGCGAGTTTCCCTGGCACAGGCCGGATGATTCGCCCAAGACGCTGGACTAGCTGGCGCCTGCTCTTGACGGTAGCAATTGAGATGGCGAGATCTGCCTCTGGGAAGTTGATTCCTTCGTCGCCGACGCGGGGACTTGAGAAGGCCTCGGCCTTGCCATCGCGGAATTCACGCACGCGCGCCTTGCGTTCGTCTTCGTCGGTTTCGGCTGAGACCTCCACCGCATTCACGCGTGCATCGCGGAGTGCCTGGGTCACCTTCGTCATGGTCTTTTCCCGTTGCGTAAAGAGGATCGTCTTGCGACCTTTTAGGGCACCAGATTTTGCAAGTTCAGCAACAACGCCGAGCTTCGACCCCATTTCTGACATCAGCGTGCCGAGGGCGTTGAATGACTTGATGACCATTCGCGCCGCGCCGCGGATCTCACGATCCTGGTCGTTGTTGAACCGGGCCGCCCACTTCAGCTTATTGGTGGCGGTATCGCCAAGAGAGGGCTTCCCCCTGCCTGAGGTTCGTGAGTGCAGGGTCTTCCAAGAGTCTGAGTAGCTCTTGAGGCTTTGGGCGTGGTCCTTGGACTCCTTCGGACTTAGGTGCGCTGGCGCGAAAACTACCTGGAACTCGGAGATCGTCTTTTCGCTTCCGGCCCGCTTGTAGCCAAGGTCAAAGGTAGGAACTGGCCCGTTCTTACCAGCCTTTAGCTTGAAGTATGGAATGACGTGGTCTTCGAGTCCTGAATCGGAGCGCTCGAGCGTCGCCGTGAGCCCAAGTCGGTGGGATGCACCAGCCCAGAGCCCCTTGGTCCAAACATCGGAGCCGATGCGATGCACCTCGTCAACGATGAGTAGATCTTTTCGGCCTTTTTCAAGGTCGGGCCAAGGGAAGTCATCTTTACATGCGGCTGCCATGGTGTGGATGGAGAGCGCACCTGGGGTCGGCCACGTTGCAACTGGAACAAATCTCGTTGCGTCCTGCAGCCACTGATCCGCTAGTAGGGAGGTTGGAACAAGCAGTATCGCGGCACCGCCAGCCTTTGTGATCGAAATGGCAGCCTCGAGCCCCACGCGGGACTTGCCCGCTCCGGTGATCGCCTGTACGACCCCAACGTGCTTTGCAGCCTTCCACTTGGCGAGCGCGTCTACTTGCCACTTGTATGGTTTTGGCTGGGTGGCGCCACCAGATGGCTTGCTTACCTTGTTGGTGCGCCTCTTCTTACTGCTGGCACTAGTTTTCGCCTTGGGGGATGGCCGAGTCGCTGGCCGCTTGGACGAGGTAGACCCTGAGGTGGCCTTTGAAGGTGAAATGCCCCGCAGCTCCTTCTTGAGCTCACGGATGTTGCCACGGGAGATCTTGAATCGACCCTCCTTAATCCCTTTGGAGGCGAGAAGAGACTGGATCTGTGAGTTGGTCAGGCCTGGCTGGGCGTTGAGGATGGCCGAAATTGCCGCCCTGGCAAGCTTTTTCGTCGTGGGTGAAAGCTTCTGCTCAGGTAGCATCGCCGTATAGTATCCGAATGACCCTCGCGTATCAATCCTCTGCTTTAGGAGCCTGGAACCTGTTTAGAATGGTTGCTGGGCGATGTCGCAGATTCGGTTATCTCTCGTAGCCGGATGACTTCTACCGTAGCCCTTGGCCCTCAGAGGCGCGTACCCCTAGCCAGCAGCCACGCACCCGCGTGACTCAGGCCAACAAACTGATTTATCCTCATGGTAGTGAGTTAGGCTTCCGATTAGCTAGTTGGGAAACATTTCGGGAAGCAATGGAGGCAGCGTGATATCTGACGGGCCAAGGTGGAAGTGGTTGCAGGTAGACGACTATCTCGATGGTGCGCCGTCTGACACGGCGATTCCCGCAGACCAATTGCGCACGGTGGTACGCGAGGCTCTGCAAAACTCTATCGACGAGATCGACAAGTCAAAGTACCCAGGGGTCCCCACAAGAGTGCGCATTGGCGTCAGGCATCTCACTGGCAAGACAAAAAACTCATTCGTGCACGCGGCTCGACTCAAGGAACTGATTGGGCACTTAGAGGCGCCAACCATAGGCGGGCTTAAGAAAGGTCGGATTGATGTTGATCTTGATGACCCAGATCAGCCTCTTCAGGTCCTTCGATACGAAGACTCAAGAACACGTGGGCTCTTAGGCGATCAATTTGATCCCCGTAGTAACTTCTTCAGCCTATTGAAAAGCTC
>CAJABS010000086.1 GCA_903938075.1 uncultured Chloroflexota bacterium
CCACGGGATGAGGGCGCCCGCGGGTGCAGGGCACGGAAGATCTTTGTTCTCGCCCGGGCAAATGTTGACGAGCGAAACAGCGTTCAGGCCAATCTCCATGGTTGGCGAAGTCACGATGTAATAGGCGCGATCCGGAATGTACCCGAGCATGAGAATGATCAGCAGTGTCCAGAGAACGGCGCGGAACGACGCCCAGCCCCAACCGGCAGCATCGAAAAGTCCGAAGAGCGCGCGACGCGGCGCGGGTGCTGGCGCGAGCTGCTGCTGGCCGAGGGGTGCTGGCAGACTGCTCACTTCACCACCAGGTCGCCAACCATGTTCGGGTGCACGGTACAAATAAACGAGTAGGTGCCTGCAGCAAGGGAAGGCACGCTATAGGTTTGCGTGGCAATCCCAGGGAAGATGGCACCCTGCCAGAGTTCCTTCCCGACGGCGCTCGCGGTTCCTTCGTGGATGGCGACGTTGTGCGGGATGCCCGCATCTTGATTGTCAAAGATTAGCGAGAAGGCCTTGTTCGCTTCAACCTCAAGTGAAGTGAGATCAAACTTCACGCCCATTGCCACGATCGTGTAGCTCCCACCCGTGCCTCCACCAGTATCTGTAGGCATTGGCGTCGGCTCGCCACCCGATGGCGACGGGGATGGTGAAACAGCGAATGCATCCTTCCAGCATGCGGGAACTGGCGTTGCATCGGCGGCCGGCACATAGGCGGCATCACGCCAGCCAGTGACTTCAACCATCTCACCGGTTGCAGGATCTTGCACCTTAATCACGTCGTCTTTCGTGGCGCGAATCCAGGCGATCAGCTCTTCAATCTCTCGATAGTTCAACGGACCACCATTGCTATCGGCCCAGACACCCATCAACGAGTTTGCGTCGCCACAGATGTAGCGGCCGCCAACGGTCAGCACGTTGTGAAGGTACGCAGGCGAGAGGTGCGCAAGGAGTTTCCCTTGGTCGTTAAGGACTGGACCGATGCCACCCTGCCCCTGTTCGCCGTGGCAGCGCGCGCAGTTCGCCTCGTAGAGGTTGTAGCCGCGCTTCACCGTGTCGAGATAGATCTCTTCACGCGCCGCCTCCATGCGCGAGGAGCCAACAACGCCAGGGAGGCCCTGGTCATAGAAGGCATAGACAAGAACGAAGAGGGTCACCACGGCGATACCGAGGAGTGCAGTCATGCGCGCGGAACCGCTCTGGCTCACGATCTTCGCCACGCGTTCCGCGGTGAGACTATGAGTTTGAATTTGAGCAGGGCTGGAGAGACGCGGCGTTGGCGGCGTCAGCTTCTCTACTGGCGTTGGTAGGTTGCGCTGCTCGTCGTTCATCTAGATGCACCCCGTGGCGGCGCGTGGTGCCTCAAGGCCAGGCTGGCCGAGCGCAATCGGCGGCGCGCCGAGCGTGATCTTTCCCGTGTCGAGCGTGAGGTTCCCGCCCTCGTCCACCTGCAACGCGAAGCGATCCATGCCGCGTGGCGCGGGGCCAATCCCGTCCGCCTTCGTGCCGACCCGATCG
>CAJABS010000087.1 GCA_903938075.1 uncultured Chloroflexota bacterium
TCCCTTCACCGGTGCGCATCTCCGCGATTTTTCCTTGATGCAGCACGATGGCGCCCAGGATCTGCTCGTCGTACGGGCGCATGCCAGTGGTGCGGCGCGATGCTTCACGCGCTGCGGCGAGAATCTCCGGCAACTCTCTATCGAGCGCCGTCTTCAGTGCATCGCCTTCGAGGGTTCGCAGCACCGCGGAGATCGCATCGATACGCGCACGAATCTCACTATCACTCGCCGCCTCCATCGCGTTGGCGCGCGCGTTGACGGCGTCAAGGATCGGCCTGAGTCGACCGAGCTCGCGGTCGTTTGAATCTACACGTCGGGAGAGAAAACCAACGACCATCGCTGGCGAAGGCCTAGCGCCAGAATCCGGCGGAGTACCCGATCACCAAGATGCCACAGGTAAGCGCAGCGAGCACATCCCAGAAGAGGGCACTTACCGGCCTGCTGGTCGGATTCATTTCAGGATTCTTCATCGGCGCAACGTTCCACCGCGGGCTGCGCAGTGTCGCGCGCCAGTCATCACTCTTCTCAGGAACATGCGCAACGATGGCGCCGCGCTCGTCAGGGCGATGCAGCTTCAGCGTCATCGTCGTGAGCGCTTCTCGCTCGATGGAGCGGTAGAGACTGGTCCGGTCTGGTGCTCATCCCAGAAAAGCATCTCTTCTGCAGTTGCCGACTCTTTGCCGAAGAGGGCACCGACCGATTCACCGAGGTGAATGCGGCGAATGGCTTCGCCGAAGAGCGGTGCAGAGGAGAGACGCTTGATCTTCGTACTCTTTGCACCGACTGGCAGCGGAATAGAGTCGGTCACCACCACTTCGCGCACGTTGCAGTTTTCGATGCGCTCAATTGCTGGGCCAGAGAAGACGCCGTGTGTTGCACACGCGGTTACTTCAATTGCTCCTGCCTTCTCAATCGCACGGACAATCTCAGTCAACGTTCCGGCGGTGTCAATCTCGTCGTCGACGATAACGACGCGCTTCCCCTTGACGTCACCGATAACGTTCAACACCTCAGCCTGGTCGTTGTTCCCTTCGCGTCGCTTCTCAACGATCGCGAGCGGTGCATTCAGGAGTTCGGCAAAGGTACGTGCGCGCTTGGCGAATCCGAGGTCGGTCACGACGACAAGATTCTCGGTGCCGCGCTGGCGCATGTAGTTGGAGAGCAGGTGCACGGCGGTAAGCTCATCGACCGGAATATTGAAGAAGCCCTGCAGCTGACCCTGATGGAGGTCGAGGGTGAGGATGCGATTTGCACCAGCAACCTGCAGCATGTCGGCAACAAGGCGCGCGGTGATCGGCACGCGCGGCTGATCCTTCTTGTCGGAGCGGCCGTAGCCGTAGTACGGAATGACAGCGGTGATGCGACCGGCAGATGCGCGCTTGAACGCGTCGATCATGATCAGGAGCTCCATGATGGAGGTGCTCACTGGGCGTGAGGTTGGCTGCACGATGAAGACATCCTTCTCGCGCGCGTTGTCGAGAATCTTGACGAAGATGTTCTCATTGGCGAAGGCGAAGACCTCTGCCTTGCCGATCTCGCGTCCGAGGTAGCGGGCGATCTTCGCCGCAAGTTCGGGGTTGGCGTTCCCCGTGTAGACGTCGATCGAATCTGCCCTCATCGCCGTCCTCATCTCTCTGGACGGGTCACTCTTAGCGACCCGAACGCTTCTTCGGGGCTGGCTTCCCCTTTGCGACCGGCTTTGACTTCGCTGCTGGCTTCCCCTTTGCGACCGGCTTCCCCTTTGATGGGGTGCCGCCCTTGGTTGCTGGGCGAGGCGCCTTCACAACCTTGGGAACCTCTGGAGCCTCATCAGCTTCGTCCTGATTGTCGCCTGTGTCGTTGCGCTTTGCCAGACCCGTACGGAAGGCGGCGATCCCGGCGACCTTGTCGCCCTCGCGCAGCGTCATCACGCGCACGCCCTGGGCGCTGCCGTCCTTGCGGGTGGCGATGCTCTCGAGCTTGGTGCGCACGACCTGCCCCTCGGAGCTGATCAAGATGACCTCTTCGTCGGCCTCGCTGACCTGGCGCACGGCGACAACTGGGCCTGTCTTGCGCCCTTCGAGTGGGATCAGGCGGACACCCTGGGTCCCGCGGTGCTTGCGGGCAAATGCACCCACGGGGACGCGCTTGCCGTGACCGGTCTCCGTAAGGACAAGGAGGTCGGCGCCAGGCTCCGCCACGGCCATGGCAACCACAAGGTCACCCTGACGGGCGAGGCGAATGCCGATGACGCCACCCGCGGTGCGGCCCATGGCGCGCGCCTCTCGCTCGTGGAAGCGGCAGATGCGTCCCTGGCGGGTGGCCATGACGAGGTCATCTTCGCCAGAGGTCTGAATCACCTGGGCAAGCTCATCGCCCTTATCAAGGGTGATGGCGATGATGCCGGTGGAGCGGACCTTCTCGAACTGCTCGATCGCCGTCTTCTTGATGATGCCCTTCTTCGTAGAGAAGGCGAGGTAACTGCCTGGCGTGAACCCGTTGAGGATGATCGTGGCGACCGGAGTCTCGCCCGACTCCACCTGTACGCCAGGAAGATTGACGATCGGAATCCCCTTGTTCTGTCGTGAGGCGTCAGGGATCTCGTGCACCTTGGCGCTAAAGCCACGCCCCTTGTTGGTGAAGAAGAGGGCGTAGTCGTGGGTGTTGGCGACCTGCAGCGTTGCGACCGCATCCTCTTCGCGCGTGGTCATGCCGATCACGCCCTTGCCGCCACGATGCTGCTGACGGTAAGTGGTGAGTGGTTGACGCTTGATGTAGCCGCGGCCAGAGATGGTGATCACAACATCTTCGTCGGCGATCAGGTCCTCGTCGGACATTTCGCGCGTTGCATCTTGGGCGATCTTGGTGCGGCGTCGGTCGGCAAACTTCTCCTTGAGCTTGGCGAACTCATCCGAGATGATCTTGGAGATGCGGGCCGGGCGCGCCAAGATGTCTTCGAGCTCAGCGATGAACTTGATGACTTCGAGGTACTCGTCTTCGATCTTCTTGCGCTCGAGGGCGGCGAGACGCGCAAGGCGCATGTCAAGAATTGCCTGCGCCTGCAGTTCACTGAGCTTGAAGCGCTCCATGAGCTGTGTGCGTGCGACGTCGACGTCGGCTGCAGCGCGAATGGTCTTGATGACCGCATCAAGATTGTCGAGCGCGATCTTGAGCCCTTCGAGGATGTGGGCGCGCTCACGTGCCTTCTTCAGTTCGTACTCGGTACGACGGCGCACGATGATGCGTCGGTGATCGATGTGATGCTGCAGCACCGACTTCA
>CAJABS010000088.1 GCA_903938075.1 uncultured Chloroflexota bacterium
CAGCCGCCGCAGCCGGCCTACTCCCAGGCGATCGCATCGTCGGCCTTGAAGGAGAGACCTTTGATCGATTTGAATCGCCACTACGAAGCCTCCCAGAACGAGCAGGGGAGACCGTGCTCATTTCGGTGGAAACGCCTGGTCAAACCGTACGTCACGTGTCCATTACGCTGCGAACCGCAGAAGAGGCGGCAGGGCAGGGGTACATGGGCGTGCAGATTGAATCGATTGACGGCGCAGGGCCGCTCTCACGTTCGTTCGTTGATGCCATTGGAGTTGCCGCTGTGCGTACCTGGGATGCGGGCACCTCAATCATCGGCGCGCTAGGGAGCTTCATCACATCGCCGCTCCGCCCCTCCGACGGTACTGGTGGTGTCGCTGGGCCGATCGGCATTGCGGTTGGCGTCTCAGCAGCCGCTGATCAACTCGGATTCGCCGGCCTCCTGCAAATCGCGGCGCTCCTCTCGGCGAATCTTGCCGTCCTCAATCTGCTGCCAATCCCGCCGCTCGATGGCGGCCGTGTGGCGGCGCTCTTCCTCCGTCGACTACTGGGTGAGGTACATGGGCGCCGGATCGAGCGACAGCTCGTCACTGTCGGCGCTGTGCTGATGCTTGCCCTCTTCGCGTGGATCTCTTTTGGTGACATTCTCAATCTGTTTGGGATTGAGCGATGAGCCGAGAGCTCAACGTGGTCGCCCGCCCCGCGGCTGACCGACCAGATCAGCTTCGCCCAGTTCGCCGCTCAACGCCGAGCGTTTCCGTGGGTGGCGTATTGGTTGGTTCAGCCCACCCAATTGTTGTGCAGTCAATGACGAACACTGACACTGCTGACGCAGCTGGCACCGCAGCACAGGTAGCGCATCTTGCACGCGCCGGAAGTCAGATTGTTCGCGTTACCGTCAACAACGACGCAGCCGCCGCAGCGATCCCCGAGATCGTGCAGCGACTGGCGGACGATGGCCTTACTACGCCGATCGTTGGCGACTTCCACTACAACGGCCACAAGCTCCTCGCTGCGCACCCGAAGGCAGCAGAACTCCTTGCCAAGTATCGAATCAACCCGGGCAATGTTGGGAGCAAGCACCGCGATGAGAACTTCCAGACGATCGTCAAAGTTGCGATCGATCACGGCAAGCCAGTGCGGATTGGTGTGAACTGGGGCTCGCTCGATCAGGACCTCCTCACGAGACTGATGGAGGAGAACGCCGCGGCGGCCACTCCGGCTAGCGCACGATCCGTCACGATTGAGGCGATCGTCCGCTCTGCAACACAGTCGGCGGAGCTCGCCGAAGCAACGGGCCTACCGCACGATCGCATCCTGCTCTCTGCCAAGACATCAAACGTTCGCGATCTCTTCGACGTGTATACCGAGCTTGCGGGCCGCTGCGACTATCCGCTGCACCTCGGCCTCACCGAGGCGGGGATGGGGATGAAGGGGATCGTGGCCACGAGCGCGGCCCTTGGACACCTCTTGAACCAGGGGATTGGGGATACGATCCGCGTCTCGCTGACGCCAGAGCCAGGTGCTGACCGTGCGCTCGAGGTTGAGGTGGCGCAGCAGATTCTGCAGTCCCTCGGGCTTCGTGCCTTCTCGCCGCAGGTGACGTCATGTCCGGGATGCGGACGCACGACGAGCACCTTCTTCCAGGAGATGGCGCAAGAGATTCAGGGTTATCTGAAGACACGCTTGCCAGAGTGGCGACCACTACATCCAGGGGTGGAGAACCTTGAGGTTGCGGTGATGGGCTGTGTCGTCAACGGACCAGGGGAGTCGAAGCACGCGAACCTGGGGATCAGCCTTCCGGGCACCTTCGAGGAGCCAGTCGCCCCCGTCTTTCAGGATGGCGCCCTGCTCACCACACTACGCGGTGATCGGATTGTGGCCGAGTTCCTAGAGATCCTTGAACGCTACGTGGCAGATCATTACACTCAAACGCAGCCGAAGTAGGCGCAGAAGTGCTGTGCAACTATCCGGCAGATGGAGGTGACCATGGCGTGGCTGCTCATTATCGTTGCAGGGTTGTTTGAGGTCGGGTTTGCGACCTTTCTAAAGCTTTCGGACGGATTTAGCCGACTGCTTCCCTCCATCGGATTCTTTGTGTGCTCGGCGATTAGTTTTTCACTGCTTGCGGAAGCGGCGAAAACCTTGCCAATCGGCACCGCATACGCGGTTTGGACCGGGATTGGGGCGACCGGAACAGCAATCTTGGGGATGCTGATTTTCAACGATCCAGTCAGCCTCACTCGATTCCTGGCGATCGCGCTCATCATCGGTGGGATTGTCCTGTTGAACCTCTCTGGGGGGAGCCACGCCTAGCTAATCCCGAGCACGGGATGAACCCCTGGCACAGGTGGGGGCGCCCGGCGCAAGCGTAGAGACGCTGTCTTTGCACGGATTGAACGCCCTGGGGGTTCGATGGGTCGTGCTTGGGAGTATCGCCTCTAACCCCGTGGTATAGTTGCTGTAACAACGGCCGCCGAACGAGAGACGTGGGTGACCCCCACGTCTTTTTTATCGGGGTCGCAAGTACAGAAGGGAGGCGTGACGTGAGCAAAGAGCTTGTGAGCGCCCTCATTCAGCTAGGCGCTGAGCGCGGTATTGATCGAGCTGCGGTGTTGCAGGCGGCAGAGGAGTCCTACGCGGTCGCCCTGAACCGCCGACACGCTTCATCCGATATCCACGTGCGCCTTGATCCTGAATCAGGGGCAATGCGGGTCTTTCGAGCCCGACGAGTCGTAGAAGAGGTCCTCGTCCCAGGTGCAGAGTGGACACCAGAAGAGGCCCAGGCCACAAAGCCCGGCGCCGTTGCTGGAGACCTTATTGAGCTGGAAGAGATGGATGGCGACATGGGCCGCATCGTCGCCGCCCAGGCGCGCCAGGCGCTTCAGCAGCGCCTCATCCAGATCCAGCGCGACCTGATCATGCAGTCGTTTGCCGAGCGCGCTGGTGAGATTCTCACCGGTGTGGTCATGCGTGTCGACCGCCGCAACCTTGTCTTGGATGTAGGGAAGGCGGAGGCGTACCTGCCTGCAACCGAGCAGTCGCAGCTTGACACCTTCCGCATCGGTGAAAACGTCAAGGCGCTGTTGCTTGAGGTGCGCACAACCGTTCGTGGGCCAGAGATCCTGCTGACGCGTACCCATAAGAACTTCGTGAAGAAGCTCTTCGAGCTTGAGGTTCCTGAGTTGACCGCGGGCACCGTGGAGATCACCTCGATCGCTCGCGAGCCTGGAAGCCGCACCAAGATCGTTGTGGCAACGAAACAGGTCGGCCTCGACCCTGTCGGCGCAGTTGTGGGCCAGCGTGGCGCACGTGTGCAGGCTGTGGTCGAAGACCTTGGTGGCGAGAAGATCGACATCATCGCGCACACCGATGACGCGGCTGAGGCGATTGGGCGAGCCCTTTCACCAGCACCCGTCGTTTCGGTCACCGTTGATGAGGCGTCTAAGTCAGCTACCGTCGTTGTTCCGGAGCGCGCGCTCTCGCTCGCGATCGGTGCTGGCGGTCAGAATGCCCGCCTTGCAGCGCGACTCACCGGTTTCCGCATTGACATTGCCAGTGACGGGACAGGGGCCGCTGAAGCTCCTGCAGATGCCCCAGCTGGCGAGGAGGCCTAAGACGCCCGCCGTTCGTACGCGCACCTGCGTTGCCTGTCGGCTGAAACAGCCGATGGAGTCGCTCGTGCGGTACGGAGCCTCCGCAGATGGAGGAGTACACACGGCTACTGTCGGCGGTCGAGGTGCGTGGATCTGCCAGAGTGGCGACGATGCGCATGACGTACTGATTGCTGATGGATTACGACGAGGTCTGAAGGGTCGCATCACAGCCGAAGATCTTGAACGCATCCTGATTGAGCGAAAAGCGGAGAAGGCGAAAGGGGGTAGCAGATGACGAAGCAGCGCAAGAGCATCCGTCCACCGCGCCCTGATCGCTTGCCGCCAGAGCCGAAGCCAGCACGCGCTGCGCAGGTGCATGACGGCATTCTCGAGCTGCCCGCCTCCATCGCTGTTGGTGATTTGGCAACGCTCCTCAAGGTCAACCCTGCAGACATCATCAACCCGTTGATCCGCAGTGGCGTCTTTGCCACCATGAACCAGGGCATCGACCGCGAGACGGCATCCCTCATTGCGACGGAGCTCGGCTTCACCGTGAAAGAGCCAGAGCCTGAAGAAGACGAGGCCACTCCAGAGGCGGTCCCAGAGGCGCCACCGGCTGCAACGAAGACTGAGTTCTTCAGCGAAGCACCAGGCGCAAACCTGATCTCGCGCGCCCCGATTGTCACCGTCATGGGCCACGTTGACCACGGCAAGACGAGCCTGCTTGATGCCCTGCGCAAGACAAGTGTGGCAGCGGGTGAGCGCGGTGGTATCACCCAGCATCTTGGTGCGAGCCAGGTGCAGCGTGGCGACCGCTCTATTCTCTTCCTTGATACTCCTGGCCACGAAGCGTTTACGGCGATGCGAGCGCGCGGCGCGCGAGTCACAGACATTGCCATCGTCGTGGTTGCCGCCGATGACGGCGTAATGCCGCAAACAAAAGAGGCGATTAGCCACGCGCGTGCGGCGAACGTGCCGATCATCATTGCGCTGAACAAGGTCGATAAGCCAGATGCAAACCCTGATCGCGTCAAGACCGAGCTTGCAGAGTCCAACGTCGTAATCGAAGACTACGGCGGCGATGTGCCGCTCGTGGCCGTCTCCGCTCGAACGGGTGCGGGCCTTGAGGATCTCCTTGACATGGTCCTGCTCGTTGCCGACCTCGGCGACTACAAGGCTGATCCGGCGCGACGTGCCGTCGGCACAGTGATCGAGGCGCAGCGCGACAAGGGGCGTGGCCCGATCGCTACCGTGATCGTGCAGACGGGCACCCTCCGCGTGGGCGACCATATGGTTGTGGGTGCGATCTCGGGGAAGGTGCGATCACTTGAGTCCACGGATGGGGGTCGCATCAAGTTGGCTGGCCCCTCCACGGCAGTGGTTGTTTCCGGCCTCCCTGAGGTCCCTGTCAGTGGTGAGATCTTCCGCATTGCGGCAGACGAGAAGGAGGCGCGCGCCTGGTCCGAGGCTGCTGCCGATGCAACGAGCGCCGGTCGCGACAACGGAAACGCCACCATGGAAGATCTCTACAAGCGCATTCAATCCGGGGCAGGGAAAGAGGTCCGCGTCATTCTGAAGTCCGATGTGGCCGGCTCCCTCGGCGCGATTGAGCACCAGCTCGAGAAGATGCAGAGCGACGAGGTGCGAATCAACGTGCTTCTCTCCGCCGCGGGCG
>CAJABS010000089.1 GCA_903938075.1 uncultured Chloroflexota bacterium
ACTGAATCAACTCCGTCCAGTGGAAGAGATCGAGGTAGCCGTTGAAGCTGCGCGTTCGCTTGGAGCCAGCCGTGATCATCTTGCGGAAGGCCCAGTAATCCTTGGATGGGAGCCGAATCCCCTGCGCGTGTGCAATCCCCCACATGATCGCTGGAGTGACCGAGCCGCCCAGGTGGCAGTGCAGCTCCGCAATTGGCGTTGCGGGGTTCAGCGTGCCGAAGCCGCGCGGCTTCTCGATCTTCGCCTTCACCACGCGCTTCGGCGCCGCTCTGTGAGGGCTCATGCTACTTCGCCGCGCACGGTGCTCGCGGTGGCGGCGTCGCGAGCACGACGTCCGCGCAGCGCTGGTGAGTCGCTCGGCACCTGATCGCGCGCGTGATACGAACTGCGCACCAGCGGACCCGACTCCACGTGCTTGAAGCCCATCGCAAGCGCGTCATCGCGAAGTGCGGCGAACTCTTCTGGCGTGTAGTAACGAACGAGTGGGAGGTGCTCCATCGTTGGGCGCAGGTACTGGCCGATCGTCAGGATGTCGCAGTCAACGGAGCGAAGGTCGCGGAAGGTGGTGAGCAACTCCTCACGCTCCTCCCCAAGCCCAACCATGACGGAACTCTTCGTGTGTACGGGGTTACCGAGCTCACTCGCCATCTCTTTGGCGCGTGCCAGCACCTGCAGCGAGCGGTCGTAGCGTGCGCGCTTGCGCACTGGTTTCTGCAGCCGCTCAACCGTCTCCACATTGTGGTCAAGGATGTCTGGAGCGGCCTCCATAACTGCTCTGAGCGGAGCATCTTCACCGTCAAAGTCAGGGATGAGCACTTCAATCCCAGTCCCCGGCGCGAGACGGCGGAGCTCGCGAATGCTCTCCGCAAAGATCGCGGCACCGCCATCAGGGAGATCGTCACGCGCCACACTCGTGATCACCACGTGGTCAAGGTCGAGTGAGGCGAGCGCCTCCGCAACGCGCCTCGGTTCGTCTTGGTCGAGGCCGGCTGGTCGGCCGGTCTTCACCGCGCAGAAGCCACAGGCGCGCGTACAGGTGTCACCAAGGATCATCACCGTTGCCGTCCCCTGATCCCAGCACTCGCCAATGTTCGGGCAGCGTGCTTCTTCGCAGACGGTGTTCAGCGTCTTGTCGCGCATCAACCGCTTCAGTTCGCGATAGCGATCTCCGCCAGGCACCTTTGAGCGAATCCAATCGGGGTGGCGGCGCTCTGTTGCCGGCGCTGGCTGGCCGAAGATCGGCAGCTCGCGCATCAGAAGTTCACCGAGCGACCAATTGAGACGAGTGCCGCCTCGCCGATGATCTCTGAGAGCGTTGGATGCGGATGCGTCGTGCCGCCTACCTGCGCGGCGGTTGCACCGAGTTCCATAGCAAGGCTCGCTTCAGCAATGAGGTCGGTCACCTTCGGCCCCACCATGTGGACCCCAAGGATGACGCCACTCTCCGCGTGGCGAAGCACCTTGCAGAAACCATCCGCGTCGCCGCCAACGTGCGCCTTCGCAATGGCGAGGAATGGCACCTGGCCCGCAACGAATGGCACGCCGTCTCGCTCCAACTCTTGTGTGGTGAAACCTACAGAGGCAACTTCTGGGCGGCAGTAGGTTGCACGCGGCTGCTTCACGTAGTCCATGGCGTGCAGCGGCTCGCCAGCGATCGCGTGGGCTGCGATCATCCCCTCGTGCGCGGCAACATGCGCGAGCTGCAGTCCGCCAATGACGTCACCCACCGCGTAGAGGTGTGGTTCCGCCGTCTGCATCTGGGCATCAACCTTGATGAAGCCGCGCTCAGCGGTCGCCTTAGTGTTTTCTAGCCCAATCTCACCGCTATTCGGCACACGCCCAGCGGCGACAACAAGGAGGTC
>CAJABS010000090.1 GCA_903938075.1 uncultured Chloroflexota bacterium
CGACTGCAGGGGCTGCAGCGGCACGCAGCGCCTCCACGGATGCGATCTCCGCTTCTGCGACGGCGACTTCCGATGCGATGCGCTCTACGTCTCGCGTCAGCGCAGAAGACTCAGCATCAACACGGGCGTGTGCCCTCTCGGCAGATTCACGGGCTTCACGAGCCACCTCAAGGGCACGTCGTGCTACGTCAAGTTCGGTGCGGGCAAGCCCCAGGCGTTCTCGACGTCGATGAGCCTCTTCGTCGGCGTTGCGCAGTTGTTCGCGGATGGAGTGCAGCTCACTCGTTACCGTCGAAAGCTGCCCACCAATGCGCACACGTCGGGAGGCGATCCAGGCACCGCGTGCGGCTCCCAGTGCGGCGATTCGCTCGACCGCTTCGGTCAGCAACTCTTCGCGACCGGCCTCCTGCTTCGCCAGCGTCGCGAGGCGACGCTCTTGTGGGCGGAGGGTGCCGAGAATCTCCTCGACACGGGCCCGGTTATCGATTGCCTCTTTCATCTCGGCTTCCGCTCGTGCGCGGCGTCGCTCGTGGCGCGCGGTGCCGGCGAACTCCTCAACGAGTGCGCGGCGCTCCTCTGCCTTGAGGCTCAGCGCCTGGTCGACGGCACCCTGACCAATGAAGAGGAGTCCATTCTCGGCGAGGCCCGCCCCGTCGAGCAGCTCGTTGAGATCTCGAAGGCGAATCTTCTCGCGGTTAAGCAGGTACTCCTGGCCGCCACCGCGATCGGCGCGACGGGCAATCTCAATTTCGGTGAACGGCAGGTCAAAGAGACCATCCTCATTCGCGATAGAGAGCGAAACCTCGGCGAGGCCGAGCGGACGACGCTTCTCTGATCCGGCGAAGATGACCTCATCAACACGCTTGGAGCGAATGCCGCGGCCGGCCTCGCCGAGCGCCCAGCGAAGGGCGTCAACGACGTTCGACTTGCCGCTTCCGTTTGGCCCAACGATTGCGGTGATACCCGGGGTGAAGGCGATCGTCGTCTTGTCAGCAAAGGTCTTAAAGCCGCTCAGTCGCACCTCACGGAGTCGTAGTCGGCTCACTGCGCGCCTCCGGCCGTGATGCCGAGGAGGTCAATGGCAGCCTCAGCGGCGGCAGCTTCAGCGGCGCGGCGGCTTGGCCCAGATCCGCGCGCGACCTCGCTGCCGTCAACGCGTACGACGCACTCGTACGTGCGGTCGTGTTCAGGGCCAGTGGTAGCGACAACGTCGTATCGGGGCAGGGAGCCATTCCGTGCCTGCGTCCACTCCTGCAGGAGCGTCTTGATCCCCTTGCCGAGTGCGGCGCGGGGTGCGGCGAGTTCGGCGCCCATATGCCCTTCAATGAATGAGGCCGCAGCAGCGAAGCCGTGGCTCAAGAAGATCGCACCAACAAGCGCCTCAAACGCCGCGGCCAGCGCCGCAGGTCGACGGGCGCCTCCACGCGACGCCTCACCCTCGCCAAGCATCAACACCTCGTCAATGCCGATGCGCAGGGCAACCTCCGCGAGCGCGGCGCGTGAGACAACAGCGGCTCGGCGCTCAGAGAGATCCCCCTCCTCCGCCGCAGTGTCGTCGGCATAGAGCCGGGCAGCGACGACGGCACCAAGGATTGCATCGCCAAGGAATTCCAGGCGCTCGTTATCCGACGCAGCCCCTTCTTGATGGCGACGTGATGGGTGCGTGAGGGCCAGCTCTACGAGTGCCTCGCTCCCCACAGGGAGGTTGAGGCGTTCACGTTGTGCTGGGGTCATCGAAAGTGGCGCCACTACGAGCGTCATCGTGCGGAGTGGTGGCACGCCCCAATGGTCGCACTGAGCAAGGCTGGAGCCTCACTCTGGCGGCCATGGGGCCGCCCCATCTCAGCCCTTCTTCTCGGCGATGGCGTCGACGGCGTCCTGCACCGTCTTGATCTTGCCGAGCTCTTCGTCAGCAATCGTTACGCCGAACTTCTCTTCAAGGCCCATTGCGAACTCCACAAGGTCGAGGGAGTCTGCATTGAGGTCTTCGATAAAGGCGGCCGATTCGGTCACCTTCTCCTTCTCAACACCAAGCTGCTCAACGATGTAGCTCTGGAGCTCTTCAAAGATCTGCTTCTTGTCGCTCATGAGTTACTCCCTCCGTCTCTCTCCGCCGTGGCGGCAACCTCGCGATGCGCGGTGCCGAGTACGCCGTTGACCAGTTTGCGGGCCGGTTCGCCGCTATACGTGCGGGCGAGCGAGGTCCACGCAGCGATCGCCTCGGTCGGCGCCGCCGTGCGGGAGTGTATCACCTCCCCTAGGCCACACCTCAGGAGCGAACGATCAATTCTGGCCATGGTCGCAAGGGGGAAGGCGGTGGCGAGGCGCTCAATTGCGGCATCAATCTGTGGGCGATTCGCCTCCACGACCTCAAGAAGTGGCCGGGACCAGCGGAGGGTCTCCTCGGTGACATCGCCCGCGGCTATCCGTCGCTCCAGCACTGCCAGCGCCGTGCGCATGCCAAAGTCCGACTCATAGAGGGCGGTGAGCGCATCGCGTCGGCCCGCCGTATGCGCTCGCGCCGCTGCATCCTTCGGCGCAGCCGGGGCTCGCCGGGTCGCCACCTTACGCCGGTCCGACGGGAAGACCATCGGGGGCGGCAATCGGGTTCTTGGCGATCGACGAGGTGATCTGCTC
>CAJABS010000091.1 GCA_903938075.1 uncultured Chloroflexota bacterium
AGCCGATCCGCGTGAAGTCGTGGCGTGGCCACCACCTTGAAATCAAGTCGTCCCGACGCATCCGCCGCTACGCGGGTAAGGCCGTCCTCGGCGTCACCCACAAGAATCAGATTTCCCGCCTGCTGCCGTACGGCGGCTGAGCGACAGCGAGAGGAGTAGAAGATGGCACGAGTTAAGCGCGGAGTTGCCGGTCACAAGCGCCATAAGCGCCTGCTTCAGGCCGCTGAGGGGCGACGTGGCTCACGACACAAGCTCATTCGTCCAGCGCGCGAGGCCCTGCTTCACGCCCTTGCCTACGCAACGCGAGACCGACAGCAGCGCAAGCGCCAGATGCGTGAGCTCTGGATCCATCGCGTCAACGCTGCAGCTCGACTCAACGGCATCTCGTATTCGCAGTTCATCGCCGGCCTCAAGCGCAATAACATTGCGATTGACCGCAAGATGTTGGCCGACCTCGCTGTTCGCGATGCCGCGGCATTCACGGCGGTCGCGGTCGCAGCGAAGCGCGCCTAGTCTGCTCGGTCCGCGGTAGTGGACCTCGCAGCGCTCGAGAAGCAACTCCGCACACTGCAGGCTGACGCCGCAACGCGCATCTCTGCTGCCGCATCTACCGCAGAGCTCGATGAGCTTGGCTCGTCGCTCCTCGGGAAGCGGGGCGCAATCACCGAAATCCTCCGTGGGATTGGTGCCCTTCCGGCCGACGATCGCCCAAAGATTGGCGTCGTTGCCAATGAGGTGCGCGCCGCGATTGATGCATCTGTCACGGCCCGACGCGTCGCCCTCTCTGCCGGCGAGCTCCTGGAGCGCATTGAGCGGGAGCGCGTGGATGCCACAACACCTGGCCCCGCGCCGCGACTCGGGTCGCTGCATCCAATCCCTGAGACGATTGCGGCGATCACCGAGATCATGTCCTCATTCGGCTTCGTTGTTGCCGAGGGGCAAGAGATTGAAGATGACGTCACAAACTTCCAGCTACTGAACATTCCGGAGGATCATCCGTCGCGCGACCTTTGGGACACGCTCTACCTGCAGGAGCCAGGGCGACTGCTGCGCACCCATACGTCACCAGGCCAGATCCGCACGATGCAGGCTGGCGGTCCGCCGATTCGCGTCATTCTCCCTGGGCGCTGCTTCCGTTACGAGGCGGTTGATGCGAGCCACGGCTTTGAGTTCCACCAAGTCGAAGGGCTGCTTGTTGACCGTGGCGCGACGCTCGCTGACCTCAAGGGGATTCTCGACGAGTTGGCGAAGGGCCTCTTCGGCTCAGCTGCACGAACGAGGTTCCGACCAGGGTATTACCCGTTCACCGAGCCATCGGTCGCCGTCGACGTCTCATGGCCGGGAAGCAAAGATGGGTGGATGACGATCCTCGGCGCTGGAATGGTGCACCCTGTGGTGCTCGAGAACGGCGGCATCGATCCAGAGACACATCAAGGGTTCGCCTTTGGCCTTGGCGTGGAGCGCATCGCGATGTTGCGACACGGCATCCCGGACCTGCGCGCGTTCCTTGAGAATGATCTGCGCTTCTTGGCGGGCTTCCGATGAAGATTCCACTCTCCTGGCTTCGCGAGTTCACCGACGTCCAGCTCACCGCCGAGCAGCTGGCCGATGCGCTCACCCTGCGCGGACTTGAGGTTCGTGGCCTGGAGCGCTGGGGTGCCAACTGGAACAAGATGGTCATCGGCGAGCTGCTTGAAGTCGCGCCGCATCCAAAAGCTGATCGTCTTCAGTTGACGAAGGTCCGCATTGGCGATGGCCCGATTCTCAACATCGTCTGCGGTGCGCGAAACATTGCCGCCGGTCAACGCATCCCAGTGGCACTCGTTGGTGCAGAGATGCCCGACGGCCGACGCATTGAGCGCGCCGAGAAGATGGGGATCGCCTCAGAGGGGATGCTCTGCTCCGGCCAAGAGCTCGACGCAACGGATGACGGCGACGGCATCCTGATCCTTGACGCATCCGCGCCCCTTGGAGTTCCACTTGTCGACTACTTGGGCGAAGAGGTCATCGACGTTGACGTCAAGCCGAACCGTGGCGATCTTCTCTCGATTCTGGGGCTCGCCCGCGAGGTGGGGGCGATCACCGGTGCGCCGGTGGCCTACGCAGCGCGACCACTCAAAGAGGGTGCCGACGCCGTAGGGGCAGGCTTGGCGCTGCGGGTCACTGATGAGGCGCTGGCACCGCATGTCGTGCTTCGCGTAGTTGATGGCCTCAAGGTTGCCGCATCGCCAGATCGCGTGCAGATGCGCCTTAAGGCGGCGGGGCTGCGCTCCATCTCAAACGTCGTCGACGCTACCAATTACATCATGCTGGAGCTCGGCAAGCCAACGCACGCATTTGATCGCGCGAAGGTTGGCGAGACCGTACAGATTCGCCTCGCCAAGAAGGGGGAGAGCCTCGAGACGCTCGATCATGAGGTGCGTAGCCTCGATGCGACGGACCTCGTCGTTGCGGATGAACGAGCCGCTCTCGCCCTTGCCGGCGTAATGGGAGGCGCGAGCAGCGAGGTCTCACCATCCACCACGAGTGTGATCGTTGAGAGCGCCATCTTTGCCCCGACGTCGGTTCGCCGCACCGCGCAGCGACACAGCTTGCGCTCTGAGGCGTCACATCGCTTTGAGCGCGGCCAAGAGCGCCGCCTCGCTGCGCTCGGCGCCGACCAGGTCGCCGCACTCCTCACAGAGTGGGCCGGTGGCGTCGCGCGGTCGGGACGCCTCGTCAGCGGTGCCGAAGAGGCTCCTGTGACCACGCTGAATTTCCGACCCTCTCGGGTGCGTGCGCTACTTGGGGTCTCCCTCACAGATGATGAGCAGGTAGCGCTCCTTGGTTCAATTGGGATCAACGCAGACACCGTGGCAGATGCATCGAAGATTGCCGTCACTCCGAAGCGATCTGTCTCGGCCGAGAAGGGGAGCGCGCGGGCTGTTCGAGTACCAAGTTGGCGCAGCGATCTTGAGATTGAGGCGGACCTTGCCGAAGAGGTCGCGCGCCTCTATGGCTACGAGCGCATCCCAACAACAATCCCGAGCGCCGATCTTCCACCACATCGCCCAAGTCCAACGCTGCTCCGTGATCGCGTGCGCCGACTTCTTGCTGATGCAGGGGTGCAGGAGGTTGTAACCCACGCGCTCGTCTCCGCTGGGCACGCAGCACTTTGGAGTGAGCCAGCAACGCTCGTTACTGGGCCGCTGGCCGCATCCGAGGGTTCTGCAGGCGGTGCGTCGATCGTGTTGCAGAATCCGCTCTCGGCGGATCATGACCGTCTCCGGCAATCACTCTTGCCGAGCCTGCTCGACCGTGTTGATGTCAATCTTCGCTACGGGGCGACCTCAGGTGCAATCTTCGAAGTTGGTCGCGGGTACGGCAGCACGAAGGGCGGCCCCACAGAGTGGACTCGCCTCGCCATCGCAGTGTGGGGAGATCGCGAGCAGGGCGCACCGAGCGCGGGTGCAGCGGCGTGGAACCTCGACGAGCTCAAGCGTCTTCTCGCCCAGGTTGCCCACCTTGTCGGCGAGCGACCAGGATACGGAGCGTCGATTGAATCAGCCGTGCTTCACCCTGGCATCAACGCGGTCATCACGGGTGAACGAGTGGCGGGAGTTCTCGGAGAGCTCCACCCCGCGTCGCCGATCTGGCGCGATGAGCCACGCATTCTTCTTGCCGAAGTTGCCATTGCTGGACTCCGAGCGGGGCGCGTGGCCGCCACTCACGTTTCGCTGCCGCCAGCAACGCCACCGGTCACACGCGATATTGCACTCCTCATCCCAGCTGCAACAACGGTGGGCCAGGTCGTTGCAGTGGCACGAGAGACCATCACCCGTGCAACAGCGGTTGAGCTCTTCGACCTTTTCGATGGACCACCGCTCGCTCCAGGGGAACGATCAGCAGGCCTACGCTTCACCTTCCAGCCAACTGCTACGGGCGCTGATGATGAGGCGATTGCTGCCGAGCTTGCCGCCTTTGAGGGTGCCGTACTCCGCGCCTGCGGGGCACGTGTTCGCGGCGTGGAGGGGCAATGAGTGCAACGGTGCTTGTTGATCTAATCGTCGTCGTGCTCCTTGTCCTTGCGGCGTGGAGCGGGGGGCGCACTGGAGCGGCACGCAGCGCAGTCTCTCTGATCGCACTCGCCCTCGGGCTCATCATTAGCGCACAGGGACAGAGCGCAATCACTGCGCTCATCGCCCAGATTCTCCCTGACGTCGATACCCGCCTTATTGGGCTCGGCATCTTTGTCGGTGGGATTTGGATCTTGTTGGCCATCGCCTCGTATGTGATCGGCCGACTGCTGCAAGCCTCGTTGCGCGCGATCCATCTTGGGCCGGTCGACACGGCGCTTGGGGCAGTCTTCGGTCTGCTGCAGTGGAGTGTGGCGATTGCCGCCCTTATCTTCGTCATTGACGCTGCGGCATCAGTTGACTTCCCGCTGCCTTCACCATTGAGCGATGTCGCCACCGCGATCATGTCGGCGCAATCTTCCGAGGTGATTCGTGGTCTGATCTATCCGATCGCTAGCCAGCTGTTCGGCGGACTCCTTCCAGAAGGCCTGCGCGCGCTTCTCGTTCCGTGAGTCCAGCAGCGGGGCTGCCGTACGACGAGCGTTCCCTTGCGCGTCTTGAGTGGGCGGCGCTTCTTGAAATCTTTGGCGAGGCTTGTGCCTTTGCACCATCGCGCACACTCGCTACAGAACTTCGCCCGACTAATGGTGGTGGCAGCCTGCCAACGCTGCGAGCCCTCGGGCGTGAGATTGCAGAGCTCCGACGTGACGGGGGCGACCCGCACATTGGTGGGGCGAGCGACCTAGAGCCAGCCGCAGAGCGAGGCGCTAAGGGGGGCACCCTTGATGGCTCTGCGCTCTTTGCCATCAGCGAGACACTGCGCGTCGTCGAGCGCCTCTCAAGCGATCTGACTGGGTCAGGGCCAACGCTGAGCGCCCTTGGTGCGGCGCTCGCCCCGCTCCGACCGCTGCGTAGTTCCATTGAGCGCGCGATCGCTCTGGACGGGTCGATTCTTGATGCAGCATCACCACTCCTTGGGGGACTCCGCGCACTCCACCGAACCAGTCTTGAGCGGCTTCGCACCCGGCTCGAAACGCTGGCCCACGCCAAGAACTACAGCCCCTACCTTCAGGAGCCGATCGTGACGGTACGCAACGGGCGCTATGTGCTGCCGGTACGTTCAGAGTGGAAGTCACGTGTTCCAGGGATCGTGCACGACGCAAGCGCCACTGGGCAGACAGTGTGGATCGAACCCCTTGAGGTGGTTGATCTCGGGAATGCCGTACGCGAGTCCGAGGCGGCTGTTGCCACCGAAGAGGCACGGATCCTCGGATCGCTCTCGGCACTCGTTGGCGCAGAGGCGGTGGCTCTTCGATCCAATGGTGAACTCCTCGCCCGCTTTGATCTCGCACGCGCAGTAGCTGATGTCGCACGTGATCGGAGTTGGCTCTACGCCGATGGCTCCGCGAACGGGAGTCTGCTCTTAACGGAGGCGAGTCACCCGCTTCTCACGCCGCCAGTAGTGCCGATGAATCTGCATCTCAACGATGAGCAGCGAGTACTTGTGATTACTGGGCCAAACACTGGCGGCAAGACGGTGGCACTCAAGGCGGTGGGGCTCCTGACGGCGATGCATCACGCCGGGCTACCCATCCCGAGCGGGCCTGGCTCGGCGGTACCCGCAACGGGCAACGTGTGGGCCGACATTGGTGACGATCAGTCCATCGCGCAGAGCCTGAGCACCTTCTCCGGTCACCTGACCTCAATTCAGCGCATCTTGCTCAGTGCCGTCTCGGGAGATGTGGTGCTCCTAGACGAGGCGGGGGCGGGGACCGATCCAGCTGAAGGGGCCGCGCTCGCCGCGGCAATCATTGACGAGTTGCGACGCCGCGGTTGCCGTGTGCTGGCAACAAGTCACTACGCGGAACTTAAGCAGTACGCACACGTCACGCCGGGTGTAGTCAACGGCTCCGTGGCGTTCGATCTCGAAACGCTTGCACCAACGTATCGGCTAGAGGTCGGCCTCCCTGGGGGCTCGCAGGCGTTTGCGATTGCAGCGCGGCTTGGCCTGCCACAGACGCTCCTCGATGCCGCGCAGGCGCGCCGCAGCGATCAGGGCGCAACGCTCGATGCCGCACTTGCAGCGGCGGCGGATGCGGAGCGTGCTGCGCGCGAAGCGCGCCAGGTGGCAGAAGGACTCCAAGAGCGCGCCGCGGACTCGCTTGCGCAAGCGGTTGAACTGCGTCGCGCCACGGAGCGAGCGGCCCTTGAAGCGCGCCAAGCGGCAACGGCAGAGGCGCGAGAGGTGGCAGCAGCGATCTTGCTCCGTGTTGATCAGCTGCGAGCGGCACTCGAGTCGGGGAGCCTGACGCCCGAGGCGCTCACGGTGGCGACGGATTTGCAGCAGGCAGTGTCCGCTGCAACGGCCTTGCCGTTTAACGAAGAGCAAGATGCCAGCGGAGGGCCATCCTCTTCGGCGCTCGCAGCGGCCATCGGGAGCGATGTGGTGCTGCGTTCGGGGGCACGTGGAACGCTGCTTGCCGTGGATGGAGAGAGTGCAACAGTGGCTCTCGGACGCATGCACAGTTCTATGCCGGTGGCGGAGATCAGCAAGATTCTCGTGCGCCCTACATCAACCCCTCCGTCAGCGGTTCGCCCCAGCGGATCCCTGGCTGCGGCCAAGCTCGACCTGCGGGGTGCGCGTGTTGAGGATGCGCTGATAGCGCTGGAGGCACGTATCAGTGCGGTGTTGTTGGCGGGCGGCGATCAGCTCGAAGTCATTCACGGCGTTGGGACTGGGGCACTACGAGATGCTGTCCGTCGCAAGCTGCGAGAGCTCCCTGAGGTGCGTGAGGTGCGTATGGCTGATGAGCCTGGCCGCGAAGGGGTGACCCTCGCGCTCTTCTAGCCGACCTAGGGTGCTGGTGGGCTTGGGGAAATCGAAGGAACTGGTGTGGGCGTAGGGCTCGGTGTCGCTGAGAGACACGAGAGGGTCGGGGCGATCGTGCCGCCCCAGGTGGCGCCGTTCGGCTGCCAGAATGGTGCGTAGAAGTACATGGTTTTTCCGCCTCGCACTCCACCAACGATCCCAGCGCCTAGCCGTGCGCGCTCAATCCATTCAAGGTTCGCAGCCTGCCACTTCGGCCACTCAGACTCCAGGGAGCTCAGATCGAGGTAGCTCGCTTCGATGCGAGTGCCGGCGCAGCCATCAGCCCAGAGCAGCCCAGTGGCAGTGTCAATTGCGAGGAGGCGAGTGGTGCTGCATGACGTTGTTGGAGCGGTGCCAGGCAAGAAGTATTCGGTGGTGGTGAGCGTGGTGCACGCGCCAGGGAGCTCCCCTGTATGCGCATCGATGGTGATCTGCTCCAGGCCCTCTGGCTTGGCAAAGTTTGCAACGGGGAGCTTCGATGAGATCTCAGTGAAATAGGACTGCCAGAGGCCACCCGCTGAATCGAGGGAGTAGACCGTGGCTGGCGTTGAGTCCGAGTTGCCCAACCAGGCGCCGGTCACAAGGTGCTGCGCGGTCGGATCCGCTGGGGCGGCGAGGTACCCGAAGGCGGCAAGGTCCTTGGTCTGGTCGGTGGTCCCTGTCTTGAATGCGGCTGGGCGGCGCTTACCGCCGCTGGCGATGATCTTTCGCTTCGACCACGGACGATTAACGGCCGGGTCTGTATTACCAGCGATGATGTCGGTCATCAGCTGAGCGGTGTCCTTCGCAAACGCTTGGGTGGCACTCTCAACCGGGGAGGGGGCTTCCCAGATGACCTCTCCGTCGCGGTTCTCAATCCGCAGAATGTAGCGGCGGTCGACCTTTGTGCCGTCGTTCGCAAGAGCACCATACGAGGAGAGCAGGTCGACGTAGCGCACCTCAAGGGTGCCGATGGCGAGTGAGGCACCCGCGACATTTTCGCTGTTGTTCTGGAACTTAAATCCGCTGTCGCGCATCTGGCGCCAGACTCGGTCCTGGCCTGCACGAATGATGGCCTTGATTGCGGGGACGTTGAGCGAACCTTGCAGTGCTTGGCGCATGCGCACGGGGCCATGCTCGTTCCCTTCAGAGCTTGCAGGCGTCCAGCCCTGGCCGAAATCCACGGGAACATCCATGAGGATGGTTGCAGGAGTTACCGCCCGATTCTCAAGCGCGTAGGCATAGGTGATCGGCTTGATCGCACTACCAGGCTGTCGGTACCCGCTCAGCACGTCATATTCAGGCTGGAAAACGGTTCCGTCTGCCTCTCCGTAATAGTCTGCCGAACCGGCGTAGGCGAGGATGTCGCCTGTGCGCGCATCAAGTGTGGCGACGGCGGCATTGTTGATCTCCTTGCCATGAATTGTTTTCAGCCAGTCCGTCGTTTTGACGCCGATGCTCTTCAGGTAGTCCTGATATGCCTTGATCTGCGTAGAGCGAACAGCGAGGACCCACTTCTCAGCGGACTGCTGCATCCCCCAATCGAGCGAGGAGATGACCTTGTAGCCGCCGGTATCAAGCTGCTGCTCGCAACCTTCGGTGTCGGTGCAGAGAATGCCCACGAGGAAGTCGCGTACGCGGTTGACGAAGTGTGGCGCACTCATCTTGGTCAGTGGCGAAGTGATCAGGATGATCTCCTCGGTTCGCGCCGCCTCAATCTCGGCGTCGGTGATGGTGGTGGTCTCTTGTGGAATGCCGCTCTCTCGGGCGGACTTCAAGAGATCGAGCACGACGCTGCGCCGCTTGGCGACTGCAGAGTCGAGCGGAACCCGGATCACCCCGTCTTCTCCGACGACCGCGTTCTCGCGCAGGTCGTAGGTGCTTGGAGCCTGGGGAATTGCCGCGAGGAGCGCAGCCTCACCAAGGGTCAGCTGATCCAGCGTCTTGCCGAAGTACTGCTGCGAGGCGGTCAAAATGCCGTACGAGCGCGAGCCGTAGTAGTTGTTGTTGAGGTACTTGGCGATGACCTTCTCTTTGCCAACTCGCCCCGGGAACTCTTTGGTGAGGCGAATGGCCTGGATGATCTCCTTCACCTTGCGCTCGTAAACACTCCCTTTGAAGGCTGAATCGGGGAGGAGCAGGCTGCGCACGAGCTGCTGGGTGATGGTCGATCCGCCACGCCCAGAACCGCCCAGGGTGTCGAGTGCCGCGGCCACGAAGCCGAGCGGGTCAAACCCTGAGTTCTCCCAATAGGTTTTGTCCTCGATTGCCGTGGTGGTGTCGAGGACGATGCTCGGGATGTCGGCAAACTCCACCTCGGTGCGGCGGTCTGAGCCAAATGCAGCGAGTTGAACCGTGCCTGTGCGGTCGTACACGGTGGTGTTCTGGTTCAGGACGATGGTGTCGAGATCCTTTGGGTCGGGGAGATCGGCGACGACGGCGCTATAGATGGCAATGGTGCCGCCATAGGCGATCCCGGCGATCAGCAGGCAGGCACCGAGGAGGGCGATTGGCAGGAGGGCGAAGAGCCCCCCAAGTAGGCGTTTTCGGGGGCGGCCGTTCCGCTGGGTTGAGTTTCCCGAGGCCATGTTCATCGTGTTGACGGTAGCATAGGGAGGATGACTAACCCGCAGGCCTCTGGGCTCCTCCGCGACTTCACTGAGCGCGGTCTCGTCCATGACGTCACCGCGGGGCTCGATCAACGCCTCGCCGCCGACCCCGCGATTAGCGCCTATATCGGCTTTGATCCGAGCGCCGATTCCCTCCATGTTGGTCACCTGATGGGTGTCCTTGCGCTACGCCGACTCCAACTGCACGGCGGCCGCCCCGTTGCCCTCGTCGGGGGAGGGACCGGCATGATCGGCGACCCTTCAGGGCGATCTGCCGAACGCAACCTTCTTGATCGGGCGACGCTTGACCACAATCGCGCTGCGATTGGCGCTCAACTCGCCAATCTCGTTGACTTTTCAGGGAAGAGTGGCGCGCTGTTACTGGATAACCTGAGTTGGCTTGGCGATCTTGGGCTCATCGACTTCCTGCGCGACACAGGGAAGCACCTCACGGTCGGCTACATGCTCGCCAAGGAGAGCGTAAAGACACGACTTGAGGGCGGCCTCTCATTCACCGAGTTCAGCTACATGCTGCTCCAAAGCTACGACTTCATGATGTTGCGGAAGCTCCACGGCGTGGAGCTACAGATGGGCGGCTCTGACCAGTGGGGGAACATCACGGCCGGAACAGAGCTCATTCGGCGAACGGAGGGCGAGAACGCCGATGGTGCGCCGCACGCGTTTGGGCTCTGCTATCCACTGCTGCTCGCCAAGAGCGGCGCGAAGTTTGGCAAGACGGCAGAGGGTGCCGTCTGGCTAGACCCAGCCCGGACAAGCCCCTTCGCCTTCCGACAGTTCTGGATGGAGCAGGATGACGAGTCGATCGCATCACTTCTGCATCGCTTCACCCTCGAGAGCGTTGCGGAGAGTGCAGCCTTGATGGTGCGACACGCCGAGAACCCTGCCGCCCGTCGCGCCCAGCGCCACCTCGCGCGCTCTGTAACGAGCATGGTGCACGGGGCCGATGTGGAGGCTCGCGCTGCAACGGTGGCTGACGCACTCTTCGGCGACGGCGAAGGGGGCACCCCCGACCTGCGAGCGCTGACAAGTGATGCGCTGGCAATGTTGGCGGATGAGCTCCCAACGAGTGGCCTACCCGACGCTGCGGAAGCGAACCTGGTTGACTTGGTGATCGCCGCCGGACTTGCGACCTCCAAGAGTGAGGCGCGTCGACTGATTGAGCAGGGGGGCGTGAGCGTCAACGGCGCCCCTGCGCCTGATGGCGCCGCGGCAGCCTCCTCGTTTGCGCCGCTGGCCGACGGCTCGCTCCTGCTGCGCAAGGGGCGCCGCGACTACCGTCTTCTCCGCCGCGCCTAACCCCTAATCCCAAGGGGGAGTGCGCTCGCCTCGCCTATACTCCCCGCATGTCAGGACATTCAAAATGGTCAACGATCAAGCGCGCCAAGGGGGCGACCGACGCGAAGCGCGCCGCCCAATTCACCAAGGTGTCGCGCGAGATCACCATCGCCGCCCGCATTAGCGGCCCAGATCCCGCCGCGAATCCGCGCCTGCGCCTCGCCATTGATAAGGGTCGTGGGCTCAACATGCCGAACGACAACATCAAGCGTGCCATTGAGCGCGCCGCTGGCCTTGGGCAGAGCGACGCCTACGAAGAGATTGTGTACGAGGGGTATGGCCCAGGGGGAGTTGCTGTGCTCGTCGAGGCGGCCACGGACAACCGCAACCGCACAGCGTCTGAGGTGCGCAGCCTCTTTACGAAGTCTGGTGGCGCCCTGGCGAGCAGCGGCGCCGTTGCGTGGCAGTTCGAGGCTCGTGGCGTGATCGAGTGCATCGGTTCGTTCGAGGCAGTCGGGGAGGCGGCGATCGAGGCCGGTGCCGCTGATGTTGAAGCTGATGAAGGCACCGTCTTCGTCTATTCCGACCCACAAGAGATCCATGCCGTTCAGGGTGCCCTTGAAGCCGCCGGCATCAAGGTAAAGAGCGCTGAGTCAGGCATCGTGGCGAAATCCACCGTCGAGGTGTCAGCGGATGATGCACGTAAGAACTTCAAGCTGATTGACGCACTCGAAGAGCTCGACGATGTGCAGCGCGTAACGGCGAACTTCGAGGTCCCGCCCGAGGTCTTTGCCGAGATCGCTGGATGAAGATGCGTGTCCTGGGACTTGACCCGGGAACGGCAACGTTCGGCTGGGGTGTTGTAGATACCGGCGGTGCACGCCCAGTACATGTTGCGCATGGCGCACTCCGCACCGCCGCAACGCTGACCCTCGGCGAGAGACTCACCATGTTGCGGGATGGGATCACGGACCTCATTGAGCAGCACATGCCAGAACGAATTGCCATTGAGCGCATCTTTTCGCAATCCAACGTGCAATCCGCCGTGGCGATCGGTGCTGTGCGCGGCGTGGCCCTTCTCATTGCCGCAGACCACAAGATTGAAGTGGTCGAAGCGACGCCTTCCGAGATGAAGCGCGCGATCGCTGGAGAGGGCCGTGCAACCAAGGCGGCAGTAACCAAGGCGATTACAAAGCTCCTCGCGCTGCAGACCGCCCCAACTCCTGACGATGCGGCTGATGCGCTCGCTCTGGCGCTCTGGGGTGCTGGCGCACGAAAACCTGAGCATCGGTCCGGCTCGTCGCGCCTTGATCGCTCTGCATCCGCGGCGGTTGCAGCAGAGAGTGGATTTGATCGTGCCGTACGTGCCGCCCTGCGCGCTGGGAGGTCGTAGTCATGTACGCCCACATCCGCGGCTCAGTTCTCTGGGTGGAAGATGATGCCGTGGTGATCAGTGCAAACGGTCTCGGCCTGCGTGTTCGCACGCTTCCAGCAGTGTTGAGCACCGCAACCGAAGGTGCAGTGCTTGAGCTCTATCTGCACCACATCGTCCGGGAAGACAGTGAAGCGCTCGTTGGCTTTCCCACACGTGATCAGGCGCGCCTGTTCGCCACCTTGCTTGATGTGAGCGGTGTGGGGCCAAAGGTAGCCATCGCCCTCCTCGCAACGCACGGTCCAGATCTCCTGCGCCGTGCACTGGTCGACGGCGATGAGACGCTCATCGCTAAGGCGCCCGGAGTAGGGAAGCGGCTCGCAGCGCGCATCATTGTGGAACTCGGTGACCGTATGAGCCGAGAGGCATCTGCGGAGGCCGAGATGGGCGCCAAGGGTGATGCAGATCGTGACCTGCAAGGCGCCCTCCGTAGCCTCGGCTTCCCAGCCAGAGAGGCAAAGGAGATGGCCGCTGCCGTCTCTGCCAACGCTGCACTCGCCGCCGCGCCGCTCGCAGACCGATTGCGCGCCGCCCTCAAGGAGCGCGCGTGAGCGGCGAATCGCGCACCGACGCCGCGGAACTGAGCGCCGAAACCACGCTGCGCCCCGCATCACTCGGCGAGTACATCGGCCAAGTTGAGGCGAAGCGCTCGCTCACCACGTTGCTGCAGGCGGCGCGCGAACGCGGAGAGGCTGCCGACCACCTCTTGCTACACGGACCTCCAGGGCTCGGTAAGACCACTCTGGCAGCGATTGTTGCTAAGGAGCTCGGAGTAGAGATTCGCTTCACCTCAGGTCCCGCTATCGAGCAC
>CAJABS010000092.1 GCA_903938075.1 uncultured Chloroflexota bacterium
GTCCAAATGTCATCAACCAAAATCACACGACAAGGCAACGCGGCACCCGCCCTTACCGCGAAGACGCGATCCATCACCCGTCGCCGTTCAGCGCGACCGAGCGTATGCAGCGCTGGCACCGCCCGCGTGCGCTCGAGGAGCGGCGCAAGCGTGCACGGCAGCGCCCGCGCTGCTGCGGTGGCAATGAGCGCCGCATGATCGAAGCCTCGATCGCGCAGGCGTGCTGGGTCGGTGGGAATCGGCACAAGGGTTGCATCACCACCGAGATCCTCTTGCACGGCACGAATCGCACGCTGTAAGCCGAGCCCAAGCGGCGTAGCAAGAGCGGGAAGGTCGTGGAACTTCAGTGTGCGCACCGCCTCGCCGAGCCCGCCCTCATAGGGGCCGATCCATGCCCCTGCAACACAGCCAGGCGGCGGGGTGCCGCGCTCCACCCGACCGTTATCAGCAAGACCAAGCTCTTCACAACACTCGGTGCAGAGGAGTGCCCCTTCAACGCCACAGGCACCACAACGTTGCGGGGCGAGGAGCGCCAAGACTGGCGCGGCGGCGCGCTGCAACTCGGCAAGTGCATCGCGGGCACGCTCGGTGAACTGCATCCCCGCAGGATCGTGCGTCACGCGTACCCCCTGCGTATCGGGCGGTACGATAGGCACATGACCTCCACCACCGCCTGGACCGTACGAACCCTGCCGCTCGCCGAACTGCCGGCAGCTGAGTGGGAGCGGCTCCTTGCAACCAACCCAACGGCAAGCGCATTCAGCCATCGCGCGGTGCACGAAGCGTGGTGGATCGGTTACGGCACTGAGGCCACCGATGTTTCACTTGCGGTCTACGACGCAGCTGGTGCACTCTGCGCCTATCTCCCGCTCATGCTTCGACCCGATGGCGTGCGCTACTTAGGCGCGACGTATCACATCGATTACGCAACGGTGCTGATTGATCTCACCAGTGCAGAGAGCGCCGGCGCTATTGATGCGCTTGTCACGCATCTCTATGCCGACACATCGGCACTCGATCTCCGACGTTTGCGTCGTGCCGACCGAGCACACGAGATACTCATGAGCGCACTCGCAGCGAACAGTGCACGAACTGCCACAACAACCATTGAAGAACCTGCACCATCCATTGACCTCACCAACATCACCACCTTCGACGAACATCTTGAACGCATCGACAAGAAAGATCGTCACGAGATTCGCCGAAAGGTTCGACGCGGCGAAGGAGCCGGCGTAACGATCAGTGCGAAGACGCACGCCGTTGACGACCTTGCAGAGTTCATCAAGCTGCACCGCGCACGATGGGGGCATCACGGCCTCTTCACTGAAGATGAGAAAGGCGTGCGAGATGAGACCTTCATGCGCGAACTCTTCGCCCGCGCACCAGAAGGGCTTATCACGATTATCGTTGCGCGCAATCTTGAGTTTGGCGCATTTGCGGCGGGGCTCTTCTTGCGCGACACAACAGGTCTGCGCTACTGGAATGCTGGCGGTGAACTTGCTGCGCGTTCGCTCTCCCCAGGGATCCTGCTCTTTGCGCACGGGCTACAGATGGCGATTGCTGAGCGGAAGCAGACGTTTGATTTCCTGCGCGGCAACGAGAGCTACAAGTACGAGGTCGGCGCCGCTGACATCGACGTGTTGATGGTGACGGTGCCCGCAGCATGAGTGCAACACATGACTAAGCCGAAGTTCGGTGAACGATGTGGCGGGCGTACACCAGTAGGGCCGCTCCCTGACGGCACCCGACTGCGCGTGGTGCAGCTACTTGCGACGGGCACCAACGGTGGGGCGCAAGAGAGCGTGGTGAGCACGATGCTGCGACTCGACCCATCGCGACATGAGGCGCATGTCATCTCGCTCTCGCACGGCAGCACCATGGCCCGCCTGCAACGCATGGGCTACGCCACCGAGGTGATCGAAGAGCCGAGTGATGAGCGATCTGCTGAGCTGCTTGCCGACCGGCTGATCGCACTCAGCACGCAGGTGCTGCACGCCCACATGTACCGCGCCGAGGTGGTTGGCGTGGCCGCACTCGACATCGTGGAGCAGCGCACCGGGCACCGCCCGTACATGGTCTCCACCGTGCACTCGAGCCGATTCCGCTCTCCCGCAGATCGTGAACTGCTGGAGCGCATCACCCCCAAGATCAATCGGCTCATTGCGGTGAGCGACGCCATCGTCGACAAGCTGGTCGCTGAGGGGCGCGACACTACGGCAATCAGCCGCATCTATAACGGCGTTGACCTGGAGCGCTTCGATGAGGCGACCGGTGGCGAGGTCATTCGTGCAGAGTTCGGCATTCCTGCCAATGCCCCGCTCGCGGTGGTCGTGGGGCGCCTTGAGCCTGAGAAGGGGCATCCGACACTAATTGAGGCGTGGCCGGTGGTGCACCATCACTTCACGTCGGCGCACCTCCTTGTGGTTGGCGAAGGCTCCGAGCGTGATCGCCTTGAGGGACTCGCCGCCGCGCACCTACGCGCGGAAATCTGCTGCGCCAGCGTGCACTTCCTTGGGCGCCGTGAAGATGTCCCGCAGATCCTTGCCGCCGCAGATGTAGTCGTTATGCCGAGCTATCGCGAGGCGCAGGGGATCGCAATTGTTGAAGCACTCGCCGCAAATCGACCAGTGATCGCCAGCAACGTCGGCGGCATCCCCGAAATGATTCGCTCTGGTGAGAACGGCATGCTCGTTCCATCACAAGACCCCTCGGCACTTGCAACGGCGATCGCACTACTCTTCCGCGACCGAGCGCTCGCCACTCGTCTTGCAAACGCCGGACATGAGTTGGTGCATGAGCGATTCTGTGTCGACGACATGTTGCGCGATATTGAGGCGATCTATCTGCTTGCTGTGGGTGGTACAGTGAGTGACGTACCTGATCGAACAGGCGTTAGCGGAGGTTCGAAATGACCAACACGCCTAAGCCGAACCAAGCGATCATCACTCCGCGCTATTGGCGCGTACTGAGCGCTGTTGCTAGCATCGTCGCCCTCTCTCCGCTTGCCGTACTGCTGGTGAACTTCGCAGCGAACCCGTCAAGCAATCCGTTTGACGAAACTGGCTACGGTGCAGTGATCTGGGCGTTCTTTCTTTCAGTGCCGACAGGCGGCATCATCTTTGCGGTAGGGGCCTTGGCGGCTGTCGCGATTGAATGGTTGGTCGGGCTGAAGCGAAACCGCTCGAGCTAGCTGCGAACGGCGCTCCAGTAGCGCTCAACCGCACCACCGCGACCACTCTGTAGTGCAACCGTTGCACCCTGCGTGCGCACCGCGTCGGCCATCTTCTCAACGGAACCGAAGAGATGTGGCACCTGTGACGCGTACTGTGCGACTCCCTGCACCTTCTGCTCGAGCACATCGGTGATATCGGCGATCTCTGGCGCGAGGCGAATGCCTGCGGGAAGGCCGGCGGTGTAGTTCGCCGGCAGCCCGGCCGAAGGATCGAACTGCTGCCAGTAGGCGTACGGGAAATCTTCGTAGAAGGCAACCTTGTCACTCCAATCAATGCCAGGCATTGTCCACGCCTGCGCATCGCCAAGGAGTGCAGCGCCAACGCGGCGGCAGAGCTGGTGGTCAACGTGCGAGCCGATGCCGAGCGGGAAGTAGACGCGCTGCGGCTCAAGTCGTGCGATCTCTTTGCGCAGCAGATCAATCGGCGCAGCATCGTTCTCGCGAACACTTCCGAGTAGCTGTTCATCACCTTCATAGCCGCGGAAGACGGCGTCAGGTAGATCAAGGAAGACAACGGCCGCTTCGGCGAAGAGTGCGTAGCGCTCGTCTTCTTGTCGTCGCTGCGCCATCGCCTCACCTGCGGCAGCCGCAACGGCGACAGCGCCCGGATCAATCACGCCCTGTCCATTGCTGGTGTCGCGCGAGCGTCCGCCCGGAAGTGAGGTTGCGCTGATATCGGCGCGGCGATACCACGAGGCGCGCTGCCAGAACTCTTTGGCGCTCTCGTCGGCTTCGCGCTGCGTCTGCTTCAGTCGTGCCGGCTCGGCCTGCCATGGGGCAAGTGCGTCGGCGGTTTCACCAGGTACTGCGTTGTCGGCGGCAATAGAGCCGCTGTCGAACGCTTGGGTTGCAGGCCAGATCGCCTTGCCACCAAAGCCGAGCGCCTGGCGCTGGTACGAGGTGAGGCGATCCAGATCACCGTGGCCGGAGTAGACGCTGAGGATGATCACGTTCTGACCGAGCTCGCGCAGGTTGGCGATCAGGCCGCCACAGGAGAGTGCCGCGTCGTCGGGATGGGGCGAGACGAAAATGTGGCTCACGCGCCGCGGCCCGTCGTTACGGGGTTGCGCTGGTCGACGGTGAGGCGCTCGGCGAGGCGGACGGGGTTGGGGTGGCGGTGAGGAACTCGTTTACCGAAGCGGCGAAACCGTCGGGTCCAGAGATCAGCGCATAGGCGATCACGCCACCAATCACCAGGTAGGTGAAGGTCACGAAGCGACGGGCGCCGCGGTCGCGCGGGGCGACCTTCGGGGCGACTGGCTGGGAGCCGTTCTCTGTCATGCGCCGATTCTAGCGGGAGAGCTAGCGAAGGGTCGCGTACCCCGTGAGCTCAACATAGGAGCGCCCCGTGATCGGGCGCCCGCCCTGGGTCCCCACCACCGCGTTCGCCCCCTCCCAATAGATGACCCCAGTGCTCTCCACGGTATTCAGCTCCTGATCGGCCAACTCGGGGGTGACCGTCACATCGAGGTCAATCTGCCCGATCTGCACCCGCCACCCTGAAGGCCAGGTCGCCCCGGTGCGTGGGCTAGTCCAGCTCCCGAGGGCGGTCAGGTTGATCTGGTCGCCTTCGATGTGCTGCAGCACGCCGTTGGCTCCAACCCAGGTGCCGTACACGAGTGGGAAGCTCCCATCCTTGGCGCGTACGAACGAGAGCATCAGGTCACTTCCATCGCTGAGGTTCAGCGCGAACCAATCCCAGCCACCACCGCCGATGGCGATGAAGTCACCCCACTGATGATCGAACCAGGAGCTCCCCGTTACCGCGAGCGTCTCACCACCAATCGCCAGCGTGCCAGCCGTTGGCATGCGCGTGCGTGAGTAGTAGTACGAACCACCGGCGTCGGCGAAGCCGACCCAGCCATCGGTGTCGTGCAGCACGGGAGCGCGTCCAGCGGCAAGCTGCAACATCAAACCGTTGCCGCCAATCTCCATGCCGCCATCAGGAAGCACGAGCATCACCCATGGATCGCGTCCGAGCGTTGAAGGATCTAGTGGATTTGCACCCGTGATCGCAAACGCGGCGCTCACCGCGCGCGACATCACTGGTGCAATATCTACCTGCGGGCCAATCTCCGCGCGCTGGTCATAGCTGAACGAACCGGCGCGACCACCGCGTGGCTTCTCGGTAATGGCAATGTGCGACGCCCACGCGACGGGGAACTCTCCTCGCTGCGCGCGGAAGACCACGGCTTCGTAACCGAACTCACGCGCGCCATCGAGCGTTGCCAAGTGGCCGGTCACGTACCACCACTCAGTCAGTCGATCGTGTGGCGCATCATCTGCCGGAAGCGACACAGCAATCGGATCAACGGCGCTCGGCCGCGGCGTTGGCTTCTCATACGGCGCACCAGTTGGTGCTGGTGAGTTTGCCAAGATTGGACCAGAACATGCAGCGGCAAGAACCGCGCTCAGCACTAGAAGAAGCGAGCGTCGCATCATCGTCGCTCCGCCTCTGCTTCGGTGGCGATGCGACCCTCAAGGAGCCGCTCCATCCACTTCGGCGCCCACCAGTTCTTGTCGCCAAGGAGTCGCATCGTTGCCGGCACGAGCAGCGCGCGAACAATCGTTGCATCGAGCGCCACTGCAATGGCCACGCCAACGCCGAGCGCCTTGATCAGAACAATTTCAGCAAAGACAAACGAACCGGCCACCACCACAACAATGAGTGCAGCGCTGGTGACAATGCGCCCACTGCGCTCTAGCCCACCAGCAACGGCGGCGGCGTTGTCACCGGTGCGGTCGTAGATCTCGCGCATGCGCGTCAGCAAGAACACCTCGTAATCCATCGAGAGGCCAAAGAGCACGCAGAACAAGATCACCGGAATCGTTGTCTCAACAAATCCGAGCGGTGCAAAGCCGAGCAGTGCAGAGAGGTTGCCATCTTGGAAGATCCAGACCAGCGCGCCAAAGCTCGCAAGAATTGAGAGCGTATTCATGAAGACCGCCTTGATCGGCAGCACGATCGATCGCAACAGCACGGCGAGAATAATGAGCGTGGCCAGAATGACCACAAGTGCGCTGCGCGGGAATTCGGACGAGATGGTGTCAACAACGTCGACGATCTCAGCCGCACCACCACCAACGAGCGTTGTGAGCCCGGCCGGCGGCGTAAGTGCAGTTACCTCTCCAGCGCCAACGGCGTCGGGCGTTGCGGCACGCAGCTCTGCGACGAGCGCACGCGTATCGGGGCGATTCGGCCCTTGCGCTGGCGTAATGGTGACGGCGGTGAGATCACCCTTTGGGGTGACCGAGAGCAGCTGCTGCACGTAGCGATCGGGCGGCGCACCAGTGGGTGAGTCGTAGAGCAGCTGGTACTGCGCCAACGTAAGACGCTCATCAATCGAGACGATCGAGTCAACGCGCGCAACACGCGGGTCGGCCTCAAGCGCGCGCACCCAATCAAAGAGGAGCGCGATGTTCTCTGGCGCAGTTGCATCACCGGTGGTGCGCACCGCAACGGTCATTGGCGCGAACTCACCTTCGCCGAATGAGCTGGTGAGTGCGTCAAGTGCCTGTCGGCTTGGCACGCGCTCAGGCAGGATGCTGCCGTCTGGCGCATTGAACTTCACGCCGAGCCATGGCGAACCGAGCGCGACCAAGAGCACCAGGGTTGGTATGGCAACGGCGAGGGGGCGGCGCATGACGCCACGGGCGAGGCGTGCCCAGCGACCCTGCTCACTCGGCTCCTCATAGGTCACCTTGCGCACCGCGAAGCGGTCCACCCGTGCTCCGAGCACGCCCAGGAGCGCAGGGAGGAGGGTGAGGCTGGCGATCACGGCGAGCGCCACGGTAATGGCGCCAGCGATACCAATAGAGCGAAGGATCGCGAAGTCGAAGAGCACCAGGCCCACAAGACCGAGCATCACCGTGACGCCACTAAAGAAGACGGCGCGACCAGCGGTCGCCACTGTGCGCTGCACCGCCGTCGCCACACGGTCGGCGCGTTTTGCACTGCCGCGGCCGAGCTCTTCACGGAACCGCGACACCATCAACAACGAGTAATCAACGCCGAGGCCGAGGCCGAGCAGTGTGGTGAGGTTCAACACGAAGACGCTCATGCGCGTCACCTGTGCCACACCAAAGATCGCGGCGAGCGCAATCAGTACCGCAGCGCCACCAACGGCGAGTGGCAGCCCCGCCGCAATCGCAGAACCAAACACCAAGAGCAACACGATCGCCGCAAGCGGCAAGCTAATCAACTCACTGCGACGCAGGTCGCTCTCCGAAACACTTTGAATATCGGCGTAGAAGGCGGGGCCACCAGCGATCTGCACGGTGAGCCCGTCAACAGGAACGAGTGCCGCCGCAACACCTTCGAGCGCCTCCGGTGAATCGTCAGGCTTCAAGTCGAGAAAGACAATGTCGTAGACGATGCCGTTCTCGACACTCACCTGTGTTGGCGCGATCAGATGCGAGCGAATCCCCACAACATGTGGCGCACCCGCAACACCGGCAACCGCGCGCGCCGCTGCTGTTTCAAACTCGATTGATCCTGGCACGAGCGTCTCTGAAGAGATCGCCAGCACCAGCGCCGAAGGTGGTGCACCAAGCTCTTGTTCGAGCAACGTACGAGCGCGCGCCGATTCCAGCGTTGGTAGGTCAAAGCCGCCCGCCTGCAGCGCACCGGGTGCCTGTGGTGCAAACGGCAGCGCAAGAAGAAGAATTCCCAACCAGACACCGATCACTGCACGTCGATGCGCATACATGAAGACGCCGAGTCGTTCAAATGGTGGGAGTCGTCGCTCAGCCACGACTACTGACCTGCTGCTAGTCGTTCGGCGAGAAACTCTGGCAGCCCAGCTGCACGCACTAGCGATTGCGTGCGCGCAACATCGTAGGGAACGCGGCGCCACTGCACCGTGCCGAGCGCACCAATCGCCGAACCATCGTCGCTGCGATCCCAGAGCACCCAGCTGGCACGCACATCGCCATCGCGCGGCTGCCCAACGGAGCCAACGTTGATCAGTGACGGCGAGAGGAGCGGTTGCGCACGCCCATCAATGTCGATCAGGCTCGACTGGCCGCCGCGTAACGCCCAGTAGGCGGGAACGTGCGTGTGGCCATGAAAGAGCACCGGCGTAGGGAGCGCCAGCAAATTCTCACGTGCACCCTCCGCATCAGCGACATATTCACCGAGCGGTTCGCGCGGGCTGCCGTGCACCAACGTCGCGGCACCCATCTCGCTGATCTTCGGCAGTGCATGCAGCCACATGGCGTTCTCAGGAGTGAGGTGGGTTGCCGTCCACTTCACCGCAGCCGCGGCAACGGGATTGAACCACTTCACATCAAGCTCGCCGAGCACTGCGGCATCGTGATTCCCCATCACGCCCACCGCGCCGCGTTCGCGAAGCAGCGCAACGACTTCGTTCGGCTCAGCGTTGTAGCCAACGATGTCACCGGTATGCCAAATCGCCGCATCAGGGGCAACGGCATCGATATCGGCAAGCACCGCCTGCAACGCAGCAAGGTTGGCGTGAATGTCACTAACGACCGCAATCTTCATAAGACCCTACCCGCGACGATCGCGGCGAGCGCCACGCAGCCGAGCGAGGAGCCCGAGTCGCCACGCGCCAAGCAACAGCAGCGCAGGAACGCCAACGACCAGCAGCAGCGTGTCGAGCGGCTTGAGCCACTCCTTCACCTGCTCCCAGTTCTGACCGAGTGCAGCGCCACCACCAATGAGGGCGGTGTTCCAGACGAGCGAGCCCACTGCGCTATAGAGACGGAAGCGACCGAGTGGCATGCGGGCGATGCCAGCAGGGAACGAGATGGCGGTGCGCAGCAGGGGAATGAATCGACTCCAGAAGACGATCTTGCCGCCGTGCCGCGCGAAGAAGGCGTCGGCGCGGTCGAGGTCGGCGGGGTCAATGCGCACGATGCGGCCGAAGCGGTTCAGCAGGGGCCGACCGCCATAGGCGCCAATGGCGTAGGCGCCCCAGGTGCCGACCAGCCCACCCAGGGTGGCGGCGGCGATCGTAGGGATCAAGAGCCAGCGCCCCCCGGTGAGCGGCTCGACCGCCGTGGGGTCGGCCACCAGGAAGCCGGCGAAGGGGAGGATGAACTCGCTCGGCACGGGGAAGCTCGAGGCGTCCACGGCCATGGCGATCGCCACGCCGAGGTAGCCGACCGCCTCGTACATGCTCGTAATCAGGGGGATCAGGACCTCGTCTAGCCAACTCAACATGCCCTGATCGTGCCAGAGTTCCGCCCGCTATGATTGCGGCATGGAAATGTTCACGCTCCCGTTCCTTCACCCAGCGGAGTTCTTTATCTCGTTGGCGATCGGTGGCGGCTTCGTCTACATCTTCCAGAAGGCGGCGATGAGCTCTGAGCAGCGCGAGACCCCGTGGGTTCGCCGCTTCGTGACCGGGCCGAACAGCAAGGTGCTGTGGGGAGTTGCCTGGCTTGTGTGGGCGGTTGGCTTCGGCCTGTTGCTTGGCACCTTCACCGACAAGACCGCCGAATCACCCTACGGCGCGGTCGGCCTCGTTGCCCTCTTCTCGGGATTCTTCCTGATGATGGGCTTCATCTGGGCAACGATCGGCGAATAGCCACCATGCTGCGCCGCCTGCCCGCCGCCGCGTTGGCGGCTCTTTTTATCTTCGGCGCTATTGCAGCACCAGCACCTGCACGCGCCGCATCAACACAAACAACCACCGCACCTGAGCCATTCGACTCGCTCACCGTTCGTTTCACCTACGACACTACCGTCGGCACCGCCGTAAGCGACGACGGCAAGACGCGCGAGATCCAACTGCGACCTGGCCAAGATGCAGAGACGGCACTCGCCGCCTGGGAGCAGGCGCCGGGCGTCGTCGGTGTCATTCCTGACATTCGCGCGTTCCCGACGATTGATCCAATCGACCCGTACTACGCATCGCAGTGGGACATGCACGTACCGACTGCGGGGAAAGAGGGCGCTGCAAATGTTCTGCCAGCATGGAGCAACGCAACGGGCGCAGGAGCAGTTGTCGCGATCATCGATACCGGAAGCACCGCTCATCCGGATCTTGTTGCCAATACACCAGAAGGTTGGGGTGTTGACATGGTTGAGAACGCCGCATTCGCCCGTGATGGGAATGGTCGTGATACTGACCCAACCGATGAGGGTGATTGGTCTAGCTCCACGGATAGCGCCGGGAGAACGTACTGGAAGTATTCCTCATGGCATGGAACGCATGTCGCTGGAACGATTGGCGCCGCGCAGAACAACATCGGGGTGAGCGGTGTGGCGCCCAACGTTTCAATTTTCCATGTGCGCGTGTGCCACTCCGGCGGCTGCTGGTTCAACGACATTATTGACGGAATTCGCTGGGCCGCTGGCCTCACCACCACGTGGGACGGCCAACAGTGGAGCAACTACGGCCTTGCCGTTAACACGCACCCGGCAGACGTCATCAACTTGTCGCTTGGTGGCGTCGGCGCGTGCTTTCCAGCGCTGCAAAATGCAATCACAGCGGCGCGTGCAGCTGGAACAGTTGTGGTAACGGCGGCAGGAAACAACACGATTGATGCGGCGAGGTTTCTGCCAGCAAACTGCAACGACACGGTGACCGTCGCGGCGACGGGCCGCGTTGGCGGGCTCGCTGGATACTCTAACTTCGGAAGCAGCATCGACATTGCTGCACCGGGTGGTGACATGCCACGTGATTCCGGGGTTCTCTCCACGATTGCTACAGGGGCAACAACACTCACCGGCTATGGCTACACGAACTACCAAGGCACGAGCATGGCGGCACCGCACGTTGCTGGCGTTGCAGCGCTTGTTGCAAGCCTGCACCCAACATGGGGTCCAGATGAAATTGAAGCTGCGCTGTACGCGGGAGCACGGCCATTTCCAGCAGATTCAGTGCGACCCTGTGTCACAACGAGCGAAACCCCAACGGGGAGCCAGCGTCAATGCGGCGCAGGGCTATTGGATGCGGTCGGTGCGCTCAACATGGCGCAACCAACGCTAACCATCACTGCACCAGACCGCCTTGCGGCTGGTGAGACCGCAACCGTCTCGGCAGCGAGTGATCTGCCTGGCATCGTCACGCTGGCGGTTGCGAGTGCAACCGCGGCAAACTGCACCTTGGACGGCAGCACACTCACCGCCACCCAAACAGGAACCTGCACCCTGAACGCCGCAACACCAGCTACCGCCGACCACGTAGCGGCAAGTGCAACGTTCCATGTGACGATCAGCGGCACACCGCAATCAATTAGCTTCGGCGTTGGGCCACTGCTCACAGAGGCGGATGTGCCGTTCGGCACCACCCCACCAGAACTCACCGCCACGGCCAGCTCGGGGCTACCTGTGGGTTATGAGATCAGCACGCCGACCATTTGCGAGGCGCTGGCCCCAGATGGTCTCGTCAACGCTTGGCGCTTGCGCCTACTGAACGTGGGGACCTGTACCGTGCTCGCTACCCAGGCGGGGAGCACGGTCTACGAGCGTGCAACCTCGATCAGCCGCAGCTTCACCATCGTGCAAGGGAGTCAAACGATTGGACTCGGAATCCTGACCGACCGCACCTTTGACCCGACCGTTCTGCAGGCCCTGCCGAGCCGCAGTAGCGCCGGCCTGCCACTCAACTACTCGGGCCTCTCGAGCAGCGTGTGCGACCCGCGCTTTAACGGCACCGGCTTTGAGCTCCACCTCCTTACACCGGGCACCTGCACGATTCGCGCAGAGCAAGAGGGCACGAGCACGTACCGTGCGGCCGATTCGGTGACCCGAACGTTCGAAGTGCTCAAGTTGACGCAGACGCCGCTCATCTTTGACGCAGGCCCCAGCTACCACGTGGTGAACAGCTCCAACGGCTATGGGAACGGTGGCGGCAGCTCTAGTGCGCCGTTCGTTGTAACGAGTTTGACGCCATCAATTTGCACCGTCAGCGAGCGCATCATCCGCTACCTCAAGGTTGGCACCTGCACCCTCCGCGGCTCAAAAGATGGCGACATCTGGCACCAGCCCGCCTCCAAAACGATCAGCGTTACCGTCTTCGCTCCTGCACGGGTGACGGTTACACCACGCATTCGACAGGTCGGGAAGGTTGTGTACGGCACGCGTGGCACCTGGGTCGGTAGTCCAACGCCGAGCTACAAGTACCAGTGGTACAGCTGCACCACGGCACAGCGCATCAAGTGCAGTGCAATCAGCGGCGCAACATCGGTGAACCTCAAGGTCACCAGCAAGATCGCGGGTAAGTACGCCTTCTTGCGCGTCACCATGTACCAATATGGAAGCGAGCGCGGTCGCCGAGACTCGAACGTTATTCGAATCTCCGCAAAGTAAATGGCGCGCGCAGCAACAATCACCAAGAACAATCCGCGCGACCTGCGCCTCGTTACCGTTGGCCAGGGTGTTTCGCTGATTGGCGATTCAATCACGCAGCTTGCACTGCCGATCATGGCGGTCGACCTGCTTGGTGCCGACTCACTCGGCACCGGCTTCCTTGGCGCGGCATCAACGCTCGCCTATCTCTTCATTGGACTACAGGCTGGTGTCTGGGTAGATCGCTCATCACGACGCGACTACCTACTCGCGGCTGACCTCGTGCGCGTTGTGCTACTGCTTGCGATTCCAGTCGCGTATGTGCTGAACGTGCTGTCGCTGCCACTCTTGATTGCGATGCAGGTTGGACTTGGCGCTGCAACGGTGTTCTTTAACGTGGCGTGGCCGGCGTATCTGCCGCGGCTCGCGAGTGGCCCCACACTCCTTAAGCTCAATGCGCGCATGGCGATCATGGGCGAGGGCGCCGGCTTCGTTGGCCCTGGCCTTGCGGGCGCACTGATCAACATCTTCAGTGCCCCCTTCGTGTTGGTGGTGGATGCAATCACCTTTGCGGTGAGCTACGTCAGCCTGCGTGCTATTCGCACGTCAGAGCCACCTTCGCCCAAGAAGCGCAACTCACTCGTGCACGACCTCAAGGAAGGGATGCGCGCAGTGTGGGTGCGACCGAACCTACGCCTGATTATGCTCGAAGCGGTGAACGGCAATATCGCCTTTAGCATCATGATCGGGCAGGCGATTATCTTTCAGCGCATCGACCTTGGCTTTGAGCCGGCACTCATCGGTGCAGTGGCTTCAGCTGGATTTCTTGGGGGCCTCCTAGGCAGCATCGCCGCACCCTACTTTGTAAAGCGTGTTGGATTCGGCCGGCTCATTATTGTTGGTACAGCGCTCTTTGGTATCAACGAGTTCCTGCTCCCCGCAGCGGCCTTTGTGCCGCGCGACCTGGCGCCCTTTGTTGCGCTAATGAACTTCTTTATCGGCGGGTTCTTCTTGCTCATCTACGTAGTGCCCGTCACCACCTATCGCCAGCAGGCGGTGCCCGACCGTCTCCTTGGGCGAGTGATGTCGATTCACCGGACCCTCACCTGGGGCTTCGGTGCCACGTTTGGCTATGTGCTTGGTGGCGTGCTCGGCAACGCCTTCGGCCGGCCCAACGCCCTCATCGTGGGAGCCGTGCTGCAAACCGTGATCCCGCTGGTCATCTTCGGCTTCGCCCGAATCTGGCGCTACCCTACGATTGAATCTGCGGCGAACTTTGACAATCGCGCCGCCGCCGCAGCAGAGAGGTAACCACCATGTGCCACGAGATCGCCTGCGCCCGCTGCGGTAAGCCAACCTGGGAGGGCTGCGGCCAGCAC
>CAJABS010000093.1 GCA_903938075.1 uncultured Chloroflexota bacterium
ACCATGCGCGCGATACCGCGCACCTGCCCCTCAAGTCGGCGCAACCGATTAAGCAGGACCTTGCGGTCTTTTGTGTAGCTGTGCCCGATATGTTCTGCCATACCCCCTGAGAGTATCTGATCACGCTCCGATGCTACGATTCAGCCGCAGAGCGACAAGCCCCTGCCAGGGCGTCAAGTGGGGAGGAGCAACCATGCCGGCGAGCCAGAATCCGCACGACGACATTGAGTCCGTCCTCATTACCGAGGCGGCGATCGACGCGCGCGTGCGCGAGCTCGGCGCTGAGATCGGTGCCGCGTATGCGGGGAACGACTCGCTCATTCTGGTTAGCGTGCTGAAGGGTTCCATCGTCTTCGTTGCCGATCTCATGCGCGCCATTCCCGGGAACGTGCAGATCGACCTCATGGAGGTCTCGTCGTACGACGGTGGCAAGAGCACCGAGTCGAGCGGAACGGTACGCATCCTGAAGGACCTCTCGGGCACCATCGAAGGCCGCGACGTGCTGATCGTTGAAGACATCATCGACACCGGCATCACGCTGAACTACCTCACGAACTACCTCGCGGGGAAGAACCCGCGTTCCGTGAAGATCGTCACCCTGCTCAGCAAGCCTGCGCGACGCGTCGTCGAGATCCCCGTTGAGTGGATGGGCTTTGAGATCCCCGACAAGTTCGTGGTCGGCTACGGGCTCGACTTCGGCGAGCAGTACCGCAACCTCCCCTATGTCGGCGTGCTGAAGCCCTCGATGTACACATCGATCCTCGGGAAGGAGTAGGTGGTGAAGCCGATCGGGCGCATTCAGTCGACATCAGGGAACCTCTTTCGGCGCAGCAGCGGCCGCCGCTTGAGCGGCATTGGCGCCGCGGGTGTCGTGCTCGGCGCAATCCCTGCGTGGTGGACGCTCGCCGCCCCTGGCGTACCCGCAACCGTGGGGAACGCCTTTGACACCTACGGCGCAGTCGGCTTCTTTGTCGCCCTCGCCACGCTCTTCCTCCTCATCGCCCCAGATGCCTTCGGCGAGCAGCTTCGGTTTGACTGGTGGCCGGTACATGTCGGGCTCGTAAGCGTTGCCTCCCTCGGCTTCATCACCACCCTTATTGGAGCTGCGGTGACGGCAACCAGCTTCGACCTACCCCTCTCCTCCGTCTTCGGCATCGACCGCGCCCCTGGCCTCTGGATCACACTGATCGCACTGGGAGTTTGGATCTCAGGCGTCGCGCAGATCGTTGACGCGCGAGACGACCGCTAAGCGCGATTCGTGCTCAAAAGGGGGCATCTCGCCGCTACCTGCTAGGGTGTGTAGGTGCAGCCGTGCGCTCCGACGCGCGGGCAAGAGGCCGATACCGGCCCAGCCCCGTCGTAGCAGCGCACGCCACGTTATCTACTAAAGAAACCAGAGGTACAAAGTAATGTCACGTAATGTCGCAATTTTCGTAGACGTCGCAAACGTCTTTTATGCAGCAAAGGCTGCCGGCGTAGACATCGATTACGTCACGCTTCTCAAGACCCTTACGGCAAACCGCGATCTCGTTCGCGCATACGCCTACACCGGTCTTGATCCAGACAACGAGAACCAGAAGGCCTTCCACAACTTCCTCGCGCGCAACAACTACAAGGTTGTCAGCAAGGATGTTCGCAAGTACGGCGACGGTCGCTTCAAGGCGAACCTCGACATCGAGCTCGTCGTTGATCTCGTTCGCCTCGCACCAAAGCTCGACATCGCAGTAGTGATTTCAGGCGACGGAGACTTTGCACCAGCGATTCGTGCGGTGCAAGACATGGGCGTGCGCGTTGAAGTGGTGAGCTTCCGTGCTAACACCAGCAGCGACCTCGTTGATGTTGCTGACCAGTTCATTGAGATCACCAACATCGCCAAGGTGGAGGCCGGCGCCCGCAGCGGTCGCCGAGTTGCCGCCGAGGGTGAAGAGGACCTCTCCATGACTGAGGTTCCCGATAAGCAGTCCGAGGCACCCGCACGACCACGTCGCGTTGGCGCCGCACCTGAGCGCGAACGAGTTCGCGGCGGACGCGGTGGTCGCACGGCAGCTCCACGACCCGGCGCACCAGTGCGCCGCTCGTCGGCGATTCGCGTTGGCGACACGATGATTGATGCTGATTCCATTGAGACACTCACTCTTGATGATCTCGGCCCAGACGATCTCGCCGCAGGCGCTGAGCCATCACCACACAACCACGAAGGCGTTGCCGCATTCGGTGAGGACGGCCCACGTCGTCGTCGCCGACGCGGCGGACGCGGACGTCGTGGTCGTGGCGGAGTAGGCGGTGATTCGCTTGACGGCATTGAGACGATGACGCTCGACGACGCCGATGACGGCGCGCCAGGCGGCGTACCTGAATATCTCGCCACCGAGCGACGCGGTACAACCGGTCGCGGACCAGTGCGCGCTGCACGCCAGCAGCTCGGCTCTGGTCCATCGCGAATCGCCGACGAGGTTGCTCGCTCCCATAAGGACGACACCATTCGCTCGAGCGCGAGCTTCAACGATGCCGATGACGGCATCAGCGACGTCTCACCAGATGTGGCCGCGCTCCTGAAGTCACAGCTTCAGGCGACCGGTCGATCGGCGAGCGAGTCGGCGGCATTCACCGGTAAGGAGGCACCAGTGAGCGGCAAGGGTCGTTCGCGTGGCGGCCGACCTGCGCCGAAGGGTGCTGCGAAGCCTGCCGCCAAGCCAGCAGCAAAGCCTGCAGCACGCGGAGCCGCTAAGCCCGCCGCAAAGGTCGCTCTCGTAAAGAAGAGCGCCACGCGGCCAAAGGCTAAGGGGAGCAAGGGAGCCTAACGAGATGGCGCGGGCGGTCTCAACGCCGCCTGACGCCGCTCACCCCGCGCGTCGCCCCGCACGCTTCGTCACTCGTGGTCATGACGCCGCCGCGGCGCATCTCGCCACGCTGCTCACTGACGCACCACCGCACGCCCTGCTGATTGTTGGGCCGCGCGGTGCAGGCGCAGGCACGCTGGCTCGAGATGCCGTCGCCACGCTCATGTGCGGCGCGCCGGTCGACGGTGGGCCCTGTGGCGCCTGCCGCTCGTGTCGCCTGATCGCCTCAGGGAGCCATACCGACCTCGTCGTCATCTCTCCAACTGGGGCATCGGATGAGATCGGCATCGAGCCGATCCGCGCCCTCGCCGCCGGCCTCGCCCTCTTCTCTGTTGAAGGGGGTCGCCGCATTGCACTCATCAAGCGCGCCGACCGCATGAACGAGGCGGCGCAGAACGCGCTCCTTAAAACGCTCGAAGAGCCGCCATCCCGCACCCACGTGATCTTGGCGGCCGCGGAAGACTCGCGACTGATGCCAACGATTCGCAGCCGCTGCGCAGTGATTCGCCTCGGCCTCCCAGACGCAAACCAGGCGAGCGAACTTCTTGGTGAGCGACTCGGCGTAGACGCGCCAACCGCCGTACGACTGCTTCGCATGTCATCGGGTCGCCCCGGGCCACTCATCGATGCAGAGGCAACGGGTGATGCCGCACGCGCACACGCGCAGATTCGTCGCCAGATCCTTGACTTCGCCGCAACACAACCACATGCACGACTTGGGCAGCTCAGTACACTCGTTGCCGACGCACGCGCCATCCTTGTTGCTGGTGCTGACGACGGTGACGCCGCTGATGACACCGAGAGCGATGACAGCAGCGATGATGCGGCAGAAGTTGATGCAGAACCAAAGAAGAAGAGCCCAGCGAAGCGCAGCGCAAAGCCAACACCTGCGGAGCGTCGCGCCGCTGCAACCGCACTCTTGCGACTCTGGCGTGGTGTCGCGCGCGATCTCGCGCTTGTGAGTACCGGTGCCGTTGATCAGATCGCGTTCCCTGAAGATCGCGCCGAGATTGAGGCTGTTGCACACAAGCTCCCACCAGCGACATGGGGAGAGGCACTGCGTGCCATCGACAAGACCTTGAGCGCGTTACGCCGTAATGGGAACCCAGAACTGCTCCTTGATGCCGCAGCGCTGAGCTGGCCAACGCTATGAGCGGTACTACACTCACGCAGCAACGAGATCTGTTCGCGCGACTCGTGACACTCGGTGAAGAGGTGACGGACGCGCTCGATCACACCAACGTTGTTTCAACACTCGGCGAAGAAGAACTGAACCGTGCAATCACTGCAATCGGTGATCGCGCACTACCAGATGCAGCAACCAGTGCACTCGTATCACTCGCAGCAAGCGTTGAGCGTGTGATCGCTGCCAACGATCCGCATCGTGCCATTGATTGGATCGGCATGCAGCCACGCCTTGCGCTGACACTCCTCGCTGCAACGCTGAACCCTGCCAGCTTGCCGAAAGATGTTGTTCCGCAAAGCAGTGGCACCACGGTTGCTGCGCGGATCCCTGCGGGGATCTCGTTTAGCGACGCACCGCGCGATGGGCGAGCCGTAGTCTATTCCGGCATTCAAGCTGATCCGATCCTGCGACCACTCGCCGTCGCGATCGCCAATGCCACACCCGCAGAGCGGCTGATTGCGCGAGCCGTCATGAACGACCCTGAACCGACGACAGCGGAGGCCGCAGCACTCTTCGCTGCTCTCCCATCACATCGCACCGGCACAGACCCGCTGGTGGTTGGCGCACTAGCTATTGGTGGAAAAGCGCAGGCCTCCAATGCGCAGTACCGCGGCGCAGTCGTAGAGGCGACCACCGCTGAGATGCTGCGCCGCCGCCCAGTGCTCGCAAACGATGCCGATCGACTCGTGCGACGCGAGCGCCGCTTCGCCATCGATGGTGTCTCCGCCGACCCGCACCCGTTCGACGTCACCGTTGAGGCTGGTCCCGTTCCAGAGCTCTGGGACTGCAAGTGGGGCGCGCGCGGCATTGACGCGAGCCTTCTTGCCGAACTTGAGGACGCGCGCATTCGCGCCGCTGGGAGCAGCGCACGGATCGCTATCGGCGTCGTTGCCTTCGATACCGCAGCCATCGTTGCCGCACGCCTCACCATCGTGCGTGCTCCACGCGAGAAGACGCGCTTTATCACCCTCGAAACCCTCGGGCGGTTGGCGGCTGGATGAGCGTGAACGAGCGACTCACCCCTGGCTTCGCGCCTGACGAGGCACGCCTCCCAGAGCACGCCCGCTACCGCGACGAGGGTCGCTCCGTGCGCTTCGATGAGTGCAACCGCGCCGGCACGATGCGCGCCGCGGCAGTGCTCCGCCACGCCCAGGACCTCGCCTGGCAGCACAGCGAGACGCTCGAGTACGGACGCGCCTGGTATGAGTCGCGCGGTGTCGGCTGGGTCGTGCGTAGTGTCGACCTACTCATCGATGAGCCGCCCCGCTCCAATGAGGCGATGACGGGCACCACGGCCCTCGTCGGCTTCCGCCACGTCATGGCTCGACGCCGCACGCGCCTCTTCGGCAGCGCTGGGCGCGTCATCGCCGATGCCACCATTGATTGGGTCATGACCGACCAGAACGGACGACCGGTCCGCTTCCCAGCCGAATTTGAACCATTTGTCGCCGAGGTCGGCGCCACCTTCACCCCCGAAAAGATCCCCGCAGAGCCAACCGGCGACACACCAGGCGTCACCGTCACGGTGCCACTCCGCGTCGCCGACTTTGATCCGCTCGGCCATGTGAACAATGCCGCCTGGCTCGAGATCGCTGAAGAGGCACTCAGCGCAGTCGCACCGGCGCAGCTTGGCGCCGCGCGCCGTCGGATCCGACTCGAGTACCTAGGCCTCACAACAGGTACCGCAGTGCGATGCACGGTTCGCGCCGCGACCAACGAAGCCCGCGTCGACATTCACGATGAAGGGGGCACTGCGCTCGTGCGCGCACTCTTTGACGTCGTCGCGTAATCTAATCTGATGAAGTCTCGCATTACCGCCGCACTCCTCGCACTGCTCGTCAGCGCCACGCTTGCTGTGCCCGCGCCAGTCAGCGCAGCAACAAGCGCCGCCAAGGCGTGCAAGACGAACAACACCAAACTCGCTCTTCTTACGGCACTCGATTGTGTGCCAGTGGTAGAAGAGCGCATCGGTGGCTACAAGCGCTCACTCTTCAAACACTGGATTGATGCAAACAAGAACGGCAAAGATACGCGCGCAGAAGTGTTGATCGCAGAGTCTCTTGTCTCTGTGCGTTTCTCCTCAACAGGCAAGACAGTGAGTACGGGAAAGTGGCTGAGCCTCTATGACGGAGAGACGTGGACAAAGGCCTCAGACGTCGATGTTGACCACGTCGTTGCGCTTGCTGAAGCGTGGCGTTCCGGTGCATGGAAGTGGTCTGCTGCGCGACGACAGGCGTATGCAAACGATCTAGGAGTTGCATGGACACTGCGAGCAGTGACGGACAACGTCAATCAATCCAAGAGTGATGACGATCCAACCTACTGGCTCCCGCCACTTGAATCGGCAAACTGCGTCTACCTCACAGAGTGGGTCGCGGTAAAGATTCGTTGGAAGCTCAACGTCGATGCAGAGGAGCGTCAGTCCATTCGCGATGGTTGGCTTGATGCGCGGTGCTTCGCGCTCAACAAGCCACCGGTGGTTACGGTAAAGATCGCGCCGTAACTAGAGACCGAGGTTCGGTCCGTCTCCACCTTTGCGGCCGCGACGGCGCTTCTTCTCAGGCTCCGCACCTTTGCTTGGTAGTCCAATCTCGACTGGCTTAATCGGCTTGCGTACGCCACCGCGCGCCTGTGCTGCAGCAACTGCCGCAGATGGGGCAAAGCCTGACGGCGTCGGCGGCATCTCAGTGCGCTGTCGCGGTGCTGGGCGATCTGGTCGGCGTACGATGATTGACCCCTGTGGCGCGCGTCGTAGTGGACGCACCCCCTCACGCGGCTGTGCCTGATAGGCGATCAGCCACAAGAGACCGAGTGCAGCTGGGATGTAGACGAGGCGCTCGTCGGTGCCGCTCAGGCCAACGACGACAGCGCCAAGGCTGACGATTGCAGCAACAACAAAGAGCGGCCGGCGCAGCAGCGGAACAGGGACGAGATCTTGGTCAGCCATGGGGAGGAGTCTACTCCGTGTGGTGCGCCCGACAGGATTCGAACCTGCGACCTTCTCCTTCGGAGGGAGACGCTCTAATCCACTGAGCTACGAGCGCGAGGGGTGGCGAGTCTATCAGGGGGTCTCGCCAGGTAAATCCAGGGGGAAATAAATGAGGCGACCCCCTTTGACAGGAGTCGCCTCAAGCCGATCCGCTTGTGGGACGAACAAGTCAGCCCCGCCCGCTACGCTCAAAGAGCATCTATCACGTCGCCTATAGCGACTACCCTAACCCACCTACCCATGGTCTTTGAACAAGAACAGCTGGGGAGAGAATACTCCCTGGAGGGTCAGATTCCAACCCCCCTGGCACACCTTGTGCCGAGAGCGAGGGTTAGGCGATCGTCACCGTGGTCATCTTGACCGGCTCCAGTGGGCGGTCGCCTGGGCCTGTAGCCCCCTTGGCGATCGCGTCGACCGTAGCGAGCCCTGAGGTGACCATGCCGAAGATCGTGTACTTCGGCGGCAGGCTGGCCAGGTCATCGAGGCAGATGAAGAACTGGCTCCCGTTGGTGTTTGGCCCCGAGTTCGCCATCGCCACCGTGCCGCGGGCGTAGCCCATCGTCACCGGCTCATCGTCGAACTTATAGCCAGGGCCACCCATACCAGTGCCATCAGGATCGCCACCCTGAATCACGAATCCAGGAACGACACGGTGAAAGATCACCCCGTCGTAGAAGCCCTTCTTCGCCAGGGTCACAAAGTTCTCAACGGTCTTCGGTGCCGCATCGTCAAGGAGCTCAAACTCGATGACGCCGACGGTCGTCTCAATCTTGGCGGTTGCCATTCCATCTCTCCTCTGTGGCACAGGGCCACGTGACCGGCTGGTGCCGGCGATGTGGGGAGTTTACCCGCGAACGATCAGGTGTGCGGAGCAGCTACGGCGCAGTAGGGGTAACCGTGGTCGAGATGATCTTTGGGGGATCAATTGGGCGATCTTGTCCGTTGCGCTCAAGTGCGGCGATGGCATCCACAACATCCATGCCAGAGACAACCTCACCCAGGATTGCGTAGGTGCGAGCACTCTCTAGTGGTACCGCTGCAGCGTCGTCAAGAACAACAAAGAACTGACTCCCCTGTGAGTCTGGCTGGCTCGATCGTGCCATCGCGATCACACCACGGCGGTATTCACCAATGACCGGCTCATCTTTGATGAAGTATCCAGGTCCACCAGAACCCGTCCCGGTTGGATCGCCACCTTGAATCACAAACGGCGTGCCGTTCTCCATGTAGGCGATGCGGTGGAAGATCACGTTGTCGTAAAAGTTGCAGCTCGCGAGCGCGGTGATGTTGCTCACGGCAATCGGCGAGCTCTTCACTGCGAGGCGCACAACGAACGTGCCAAGTGTTGTTTCAAACGCAATGTCGTTTGATGCACTCGTGTTCAACGTTGGGGGCTGTGTTGATGGGCAGCCGTTTGCATTCGGTGAAGAGCTAGCCGAGCTTGCGCTACATGCGCTGACAGTAAGTGCCGCAGCGATTGCAAAGGCGACCGGAAAGCGCATCAACCTACGCTCGTGTTCGCTGAGCGGTTCGAACAATTGTGACCGCCATCGCCGCCATCAGTAGTGCTTGTCCAATCGCTACTTCAATAGTTGGGATCTGGCCAAGAATCAGCGCAGCGAGCAGGGTTGCTGTTGGTGGCATCGCGAGGGCGCCGAGTGAGCCTGTGGTTGCACTCGTTGCGCGCACGCCGGAAACGAAGAGGGCGTAGGCCAAACAGGTCGCGATCAGTGCCAAGTATGCAAACTGCAAACCTGGAATGAGCAGATCCTTTCCAGCCAGTTCTGGGAGCTTCACGCCAACTACGGTTGACCAGAAGGTAAGAATTGCAAAGCCACCCGCCGACGCAAGTGCGACAAGCTCTAGTGGATGAATACCAGCGGCGAGATGCCGCACCAGCACAATGTATGAGGCGTAGCCAACCATGCAGGCCAGCGACCAAACAATGCCGAGCTGGAAGGTTTCTGCGTTAGCGGCCGCAGCGCCTGATGTTGCGAGGACGATGGTGCCGACGGCGGCAAAGATGATTGCGCCAATGATGAGACGATCTGGTCGCTCACGGAGGATGATCGCGCTGAGCGTTGCGACCAAGACAGGGGCGAGACAAAGTTCAATTGCAGTTGCGATGCCAACGCCGGCGTACGTGACTGCTTCAACGTAGGCGTACTGGAAGAAGGCCTGAACAAGCCCGAGGCCGAGGCCCAGTGCAAGCACACGGCCAGGGAGACGGAAGGCGCCGCGGCCGAGCAGGAGTCGCGCCGTGATGGCGGCGGCGGGGGCGGTGATACCGAGGCGTACGACGACCAGCACGAGGGAGCTGAGCGTGCTCGGCCCCCCGTCAACACCAGGGAATGCCGCCTTGAGCTGGCCAGTGACGACGCCGATCGTGCCCCACAGGATGCCCGTAAGGATGACGGCACCGAGACCCGCAAGAGGGCTCAGTGCGAGTGGTTCGTTGATGCGCTTTGCAACTGCCATGCGGGGGAGTCTACGCGAGGCGCGCCGCCTGTGCGCGCTACTGAGCGGGGTCGGCGATCCTTGAAGCCTCCTCAAAATCGATCGCGCCTGAGAGGAGCGCCTCACCCAAGATCAGGGAGGCGACGCCAGCATCGCGGAGTCGGCGCACGCCATCAAGGTCGCTTACGCCACCAGCAACGCTCAACTCCATCGTTGGTTGTCGCGCCGCCAGGCTAGCGAACGCAGCGCTCTCGCTCGCGTTCCCTCCATGGCTCAGCACAATGCGCGAAACCCCCGCGCCAGCAAGTTCATCAATGAGCCCCTCTGCCGTTGGAGCGCTGGAGCGCTTCCAGTTGAACGAAGCGATCCGCTCTGGCCGCGGATCAAACCCAACCGCAAGCCAATCGCCCGCAGCGGCGATACATGCCGCAAGCTTGTCCGGATCATCGATGAGTGCAAGCGAGATCACGGCACGCGTTGCCCCGGCTGCAAACGCGATACGAATCGCTTCAGGCGATTCCAGTCCGCCAGCTACCTGTAGCGGCGTTGCGACCAAGCTTGCGACGGCACCAATTGATTCGATGTTGACCGGAGCCGCTGCACGCGCACCATCAAAGTCAACGAGGTGAATCAGCGTTGCGCCACGATCAACAAAGTGCCGTGCAATGCGCGCCGGCTGATCAGTTGGTGCACCGACACCCGTAGCAGCGCCAGGCCAGAAGACGATACGGGATCGACCCTTCTCTAAATCAATGGAGGGAACAATGCGCATCGGCTGCGATGCGCTACGCGGTTTCGGTCAGCGCCGCCGCAGTCGCCGCGATCGTTTTGGTGATCTCTTCATCGCCAATGCCGTAGTGCGTTACGGCGCGGATCTGTCCGTGCGGATAGGCGACCATCAGCACGCCGTGCTTCTCGAGTGCATCAAGGAATCGTGTTCGGCGTGCGATGCCACCTGCAACCTTGAAGATCACAAAGTTTGTGGTGACGCGTGAAGGGTCGAGTCGCTCACCTTCGGGTTGCGCGATATGTCCGGGGGAGAGCACACCAGGCAGTGCTGCGATTTCTGTCGCTAGGCGTCGTGCGTTGACGTGATCTTCAGCGAGTCGCTGTACGGTGCCCTCTGGGCCGTCAGAGAGTGCAACGAGACCGGCAGCTGCAAGAATGCCCACCTGCCGCATACCGCCGCCAAGAAGCTTGCGTGCGCGGCGTGCTTTGAAGATGAACTCTTTGCTACCAACCACGACGCTACCGATCGGCGCGGCGAGCCCCTTACTCAAGCAGAAGGTTGCGCTGTCGGCATCGGCCACAAGGTCACGTACCGGTACGCCCAGTGCCACCGCTGCATTAAAGAGGCGTGCGCCATCGACGTGGATTGGAACGCCGTGTGGCTTGAGTGCGGCACGCAACTCGCGCATATACGCAGGCGTAATCGGTCGGCTGAACGTGTGGGCGTGACAGTTCTCAACGATGACGAGCGAGGTGATGGCACTGTGTGGGTCGCTCGCGTCCTGAATCCCCTCCACCACATCTGCGATCGGCATCTCACCGTTGGGGTTTTCGCGGATGACTCGCAGCCCGGCGCCGGCGACCACGGCGTAGTTTGCCGCCTCATCGTTGTAGACGTGCCCTTCAGCGGGGGTGATGATCTCGCCACCACGAGGCACCTGCGCCATGACCGTGACCAGGTTCCCCATGGTCCCCGAGGCAACGAAGAGACCGGCCTCCTTACCCAGCAGGGCCGCGGCTCGCTGCTCTAGGGCGATAACGGTCGGATCGTCCTCAAAGACGTCATCGCCCACCTCAGCCTCTGCCATGGCACGGCGCATCTCCGGGGTGGGGTGGGTCACCGTGTCGGAGCGCAGATCGATACGGCCAGCCCCGCCGCCTCGTGATGCTGCGTCTGCTCCGTATCCCATAGTCGGATCCTACTCCCTCTGTCTGGTAGGCTTCGCAGTCCTGTCGCGGACCCGTGGTGTAGCGGCCCAACATGCCAGCCTGTCACGCTGGAGATCGCCGGTTCGAATCCGGTCGGGTCCGCCAGGAAACCTCCCAACCTGAAGCCCCTCCTTTACGATGCCCCCATGCCACGTGAGATCCCTGTGACCGACGGATACCCGCCAAGCGAGCGCACACGCGTGCGGCGGCTCCCTGAGCGTGGCGTGTACGAACGAGACGAGATCTATCCCGTCGTCGACGCCGCCCTCACCTGCACGATTGCCTATCTCCTGGATGGTCGCCCGCACGCTACCGCCACGGCACACTGGCGCGACGGCGATCGACTCTACTGGCATGGTTCGGCGGCCAGCCGCTTCCTAAAGTCTGTGGTGGGCACCGAGGTGTCGGTCTCTATTCATTTGACCGACGGCATTGTGTTGGCGCGCAGCGGATTTGATAGCTCCTTCAACTACCGATCAGCGACGCTCTTTGGCATCTGTGAAGAAATCACCGGCGACGAGAAAGTGTCGCAGCTTGACGCCTTCATCGACAAGCTGATCCCTGGCCGTTCCGCTGAACTGCGTAGATCTACAGAGCAAGAGATGAAGGCTACAACCCTACTCGGCATGACAATCACTGAAGCATCAGGAAAGATTCGTAACGGGGGCGTGCACGACAACCCAGATGATGCGCAGGAAAAGATCTGGGCAGGAGTCCTTGAAGTCAATACGTTCTTTGGGGCACTACACCCAGACGAAGAGACACCAGTGATTGCTGAGCCGAGCGCAAACCTTTCAGGGTTAACCGGCAAGAAGCTGTAGTCGAAGAGGGCTCAGCCTCCGGCGATCTGCTCGCCGCCGTCAATCGTGATGGTGTTGCCGGTGACCCAGTTCATGCCTAGGGCTGAGAGAGCAACAATGGCGTGGCCAACATCGTCAGGTGTCGTTAGGCGCTTTCCTGGGTGCTTCTTCATCACCATGTCGATCCAGTCTTGGCTTCCTGGAATCTTGCGCAGCGCTGGGGTGTCAACAACACCTGGTCGAAGTGCGGTGACGGTTGCGCCCGGTACGAGGCGCGCGAGTTCGAGCGCGAGCTGGCGACAATGTGCTTCGACAGCGGCCTTCGCTGCGGAGACGGCGCCATACATCGGCACCGCCTTTGATGCCCCCTCAGACGAGGTGGCGAAGATTCGAGTCGTGTTGCCGATAAGCCCCGCTGCGTACAGGTCCTGTGTCCAATAGACGAGTGAGTGCGCCATCACGTCAGAGGTCATATCCATCTGCTTGCGGGTGATCAGCGGTGTCTCACCATCGGGGAGGAAGGGCTGCAGGCTGCCGAATGCCAGCGAGTGCACCACGATGCCGAGCTTGGGGGTGAGTCCGGCGGCGCGGGCGGCGGTGAACTTCTCACCGAGCTGGGCAATGACCTCGGCACGCTTCTCGTCATCGGCGGCGTTGCCGCGGATGTAGAGGGCCTCGACGCCGGTCGCCTTTACTGCGGCAATGGCCGCATCAAGCTTCTCGCCGCGGGAGCGACCCAGGTAGACGCCACAGATGTTGTATCCATCTTCGGCGGCCAGCCGTGCGGTGGCCTCGCCGATACCGCTGGAGGCGCCCAGAATGAGCGCCCAGCGCTGGACCTTTGGATCAGTTGCTCCCATATCGGCACCTCCCTCGTGCGGCTGCTCTGCCGCTCGCAGTCAGGGTAGCCGACCCGCTCCGCCCTGTGCGCGTACGATCAGGGCATGGATAGCAGCGGTCGACTGATTCTCATGGCGGTACACGCCCACCCCGACGACGAGACGATCAGCATGGGGGGCACGCTTGCCGCCTACGCTGCCACCCACAGCCCCACCACCGATACGTATGTCATTACCGGTACCCGCGGCGAGCTCGGCGAGATCGTCATCCCGGAGTGGGACACCCCCGAAGCGCACGAACGCCTCGGCGAGACCCGCATGGGCGAAATCGCTGCGGCGATGGCCGCCCTAGGCGTGA
>CAJABS010000094.1 GCA_903938075.1 uncultured Chloroflexota bacterium
ACCTCAAGGAGCAGGTCGGCGCGCGACACCTCTTCCAGGGTGGCGCGGAAGGCGTCAACGAGTTGGTGTGGCAACTTATGAATGAATCCCACGGTGTCCGTGACAATGGCGTTCAGGCCACCAGGCAGCCGCACGCGACGGCTGGTCGGATCAAGGGTGGCGAAGAGGCGATCCTCAGCGAGCACGGCGTTGCTTCCCACAAGGCTATTGAGCAAGGTTGATTTGCCAGCATTCGTGTAACCAACAATGGCAACGGTGGGCTCCCCACGTGTGGTGCGGCTCTTCGCGCCTGTCTCGCGGCTGCGACGGACCTGGTCGACGCGCGCCTTCATCACAGAGATGCGATCGCGAATGAGCCGGCGGTCTGTTTCAAGCTGTGATTCACCAGGGCCGCGCGTGCCGATACCGCCGCCTGTGCGCGAAAGGTGCGTCCACAGTTTCGTCAAGCGAGGCAACTGGTACTCCAACTGTGCAAGCTCTACCTGCAGTCGCCCTTCGCGTGTACGCGCGTGCAGCGCGAAGATGTCAAGGATCAGTCGGCTGCGATCAATCACCTTCACACCGAGCACCTCTTCAAGGCCACGCTGCTGTGTTGGTGAGAGTTCGTCATCCGCGATCAGCACCGTGAAGCCCGTCTCAACCTTTGCGGCGAGCAGCTCTTGTGCCTTGCCTGCGCCGATATAGGTATCCGGATCGGGGTGGCGACGCTGCTGCCATTCGGCGCCAACGACCTCAGCACCTGCGGTGCGCGCCAAGCTTGCCAACTCCTGAAGGCTATCCTCGGCCGGCCAGCCAACATCACTGCCAGTGTCCACTGCGATCAGAAAGGCGCGCTCTGGCGCGGGCGTCAGGTCAATCGGTGCAGTTCTTTTCGTCACTGTCCCTCTAGCGTACCGCGATCCGCAGCGCGTGCGGAAGGAGACTCTGTGCGACCTCTTCTGCAGATCGCCCATCGGTTGCAATCGTTTCAGCCAACTCTTCACCGCGGTACCAGGTGCGCTGTCGGCGGGCATACGCCCATGTTCGTGTTGCCGCGGTACCGATGGCGCGCTCACGATCCATTGTTTGATCGATATACGCCTGTGCTTCGCGGTACCCGATGCCAGAGAGGGCTGGAGTTTCAGCTGGGAGGCGTGCCGCCAGCTGTGCAGTCTCTTCGACGAGCCCTCCGTCGAACTGTGCACGTACACGTGCAGCGATTGCCGCACGGTGTCGCTCAAAATCCACGTCGTCAATCTGCACGTATGCCGTTGGCGCGGCCCACGGATTCTCCTCTTCGGCGAGCGGGTCACCTCCAAGGCGAACGATTTCCAGCGTTCGAATGAGGCGCCGTGCACTCGCGGTAGCAACGGCATCTGCCGCAGCTGGATTCCGCTCGCGAAGCTCCTTGTCGAGCGGTTCGCGACCTACATTCGAGAACTGCAACTCAAGCTGCTCACGAATGAGGGGGTTGCTCGGACGTGCTCCCCCGGAGAGGAATCCCTTGAGCAGGCCGCGCTGGTAGAGACCGGTTCCGCCGACCACGATGGCAATCCCCGCTCCCCCGCTCGCCTGGGCGTGGTTGGCAATGGCGGCACGTGCGGCGTCAAGCCAGTCATACAGGGTGAAGGCGTCGCTCGCCTCGGCAATATCAATGCAGGCATGCGGGCGAACCGCTCGGATCTCAGTGCTGATCTTGTCAGTGCCGATGTCAAAGCCACGGAACACTTGGCGCGAGTCTGCCGACACCAAGATCGAACTCACCCCCGCAGCGTCAAGGGCGTCCGCGAGCGCGAGCGCAGCGGCGCTCTTCCCTACCGCGGTAGGACCACCGATCGCGAGGATCGGCAGGATCGGCATGCTATCGGGCGTAATCAACCGCCCGCGTCTCGCGAATCACCGTCACGCGGATCTGGCCTGGATAGGCAAGCTGCTCTTCGATGCGCTTGACCACCTCGTGGGCGATCGTGCGTGCCTGTTCGTCGGTGACTTGATCAGGTCGAACGAGGATGCGTACCTCGCGGCCAGCCTGCACGGCGTAGACCTTCTCGACACCTTCAAATCCGAGTGCGATCTGCTGCAAGTCTTCAAGCCGCCGGAGGTGGGCTTCACCCTGGTCGCCACGTGCACCAGGTCGTGCGGCGCTGATCGCGTCTGCAACCTGCACGATTGGGGCCTCGCGAGCGGTGCACTCCACCTCCTGATGGTGTGCAGCGATCGCATTGACGATCCCCTCTGGCATGCCGTGACGACGCGCCAGATCGGCGCCGATCGCCGCGTGGGTGCCTTCAATCTCATGGTCGAGCGCCTTACCAATGTCATGGAGCAGCCCGCCTACCTTTGCGGCGCGAATGTCCATGCCAAGCTCGCCGGCGACAGCGCCTGCGACCTGTGCGGTTTCAATTGAGTGCAGCAAGACGTTCTGACCGAACGAGGTGCGCCACTGCAGTCTGCCGAGGATGCGCAACAGCTCGGTTGGAATCCCGGTCACGCCCACCTTGAGTGCGGCAGCCTCGCCATTCTTCAGCGAATCGGCGTCAACCTCACCCTGGGCCTTAGCAACGATCTCTTCGATGCGAATCGGGTGGATGCGGCCGTCCTGCATGAGACGCTCAAGAGCGACACGCGCCACCTGGCGACGGACTGGGTCGAACGATGAGAGCGTCACCTGGAGTGGGGTTTCATCGATGAGCAGCTCGACGCCAGTGGCGGCCTCAAGAGCGCGAATGTTGCGCCCCTCGCGACCAATGAGGCGACCCTTCATCTCGTCGCTGGCGAGCTTCACGTGCGTCACGGAGTGCTCGGCGCTATGGTCCGCCGCGACGCGCTGCATCGCCGTGAGGATCATGTCGCGTGCTCGGTCGGCCGCATCCTCTTGCGCACGTCGCTCCAGGGTTGCCTGGAGACGCTTCGACTCACGCTCAGCCTCTTCGGTGAATCGCGAGAGCACCTCGGTTCGAGCAGCTTCGGGATCGAGTCCGGCAACCTCTGCAAGGCGCGTATTGACGTTGGCACGCGCCACATCGAGGGCAACGGACTCATCAACGAGGGTGCGCTCGCGCTCTGCGATGGCGACCTCTCGACCGGCAAAGAAGCTCTCTCGCTCACCAAGGGTGACTTCACGAAGGCGAAGGCGTTCGGCCTCCGCGGCAGCCGCCTCGCGGTCGGCCTGTTGCGCCAGCTCGGCTTCCGCTCGCAGTCGTGAGATCTCGCCCTTTGCGCCGATGACCAGGGTGCTCTGCTGCTGACGAGCCTCCTCGAGGATGGCCGCGGCCTTACGGTTCGCGGCTCGAATAGAAGCGGCGGCGATCACGCTTCGCAGTACGAGTCCAAGCACGACGCCGAATAGAGCAAACAACACGGGGACGATCCCGTTCAAATCAGGCATGACTCTCTCCTGCCAGGCTGGCCCCGCGGCCTGGCTCGCGGTAAATAGGTCACAAATCCAGCCAAAGGCTGGGGAGGAGAGGCTACGCCCACGCGCCAAATCGGTCAAACGCCCGTGGGGCTGAGCGTGACGCTACTCCCCCTCTGGGTCCCCCTCGGTCACTGGGGTCTCGGCTTCGGTCTCAACGCGCTCTCGGGCGAGGCGCCAGGAGAGGGCGCTCGGGAAACCCCGTCGGGCGAGCCCCTGTGCCAGTCGCTGGACCTCGGCACGGGCGTCTCCGCCGCGTAGACGCAGCTTTGAGAGGGCGGCTCGCGCAGCGCGCTCCTCTGCCCCCTCTGCGTGCTCTTCGACAACGCGTAGGGTCGCCCCCCAGACCGGCTCCGTGCTGTGCGACTCCCCCGCTGCGCGCTGCGCCAGCAGTCGCTGTGCGAGCTCGTCATCGATGCCGCGACGCCTCAGCTCTTGCAGGAGCGCACGGTCGCCACGTTGCCGGGATCGGTCGCGTGAATCCAGCAGTGCCTGAGCGAACCGCTCGTCATCTACCAGGCCGATCTCAACCAGGCGCGCGACAGCGGCACGCACATGCTCTTCTGGGTATCCGGCGGTGACCAAGCGCTCTTCAAGGCTCTTACGCGAGCGCGGTGCGCCGCTGAGCGAGCGTGCAGCCGCCTCCAATACATCGGAGGCTTCTGCCGCTGCTCGGCGGGCTTTCTGCGCTTCAGGGTCGCGGCGGCGCGCCACGACGATTCGTTACTCCGCTTCGGGAGCGACGGCGACTGGCACCTCAAGCGTTGTGGAGAGCGCACGCAGTTTCGCGTCAATCTCCGCCGCGACTTCAGGATTCGCCTTGAGGAACTCCTTCGACTGCTCTCGACCCTGGCCGAGTCGCACGTCACCATAGTTGAACCAGGCGCCGGTCTTGGAGATCACATCGGCAGCAACACCAACATCAAGAAGGCCGCCAGCCATGCTGATCCCTTCGCCGTACATGATGTCGAACTCTGCAATGCGGAACGGTGCGGCCACCTTGTTCTTCACAACCTTCACGCGCACGCGAGATCCCACCGCCTCGGTGGAGTTCTTAATGGTTTCAATGCGGCGAATATCGAGGCGCACTGAAGCGTAGAACTTCAGCGCACGACCGCCCGGAGTTGTCTCTGGACTGCCGTACATGACGCCGATCTTCTCGCGCAGCTGATTCGTGAAGAGGAGCACCGTGTTTGATCGGGCTACTGCACCGGTCAACTTACGGAGCGCCTGGCTCATGAGTCGAGCTTGAATGCCGACAAACGAGTCGCCCATCTCACCCTCGATCTCGGCGCGTGGCACAAGTGCCGCAACCGAGTCGACAACGACAATGTCGACGCCGCCAGAGCGAATCAGTGTTTCTGCGATCTCGAGCGCCTGCTCGCCGGTATCTGGCTGGCTCACCAAGAGCTCGTTCACGTTCACGCCTGTCTGTGCGGCGTACGCCGAGTCAAGCGCGTGCTCAACGTCAATGAAGGCGGCGACGCCACCGCGGCGCTGGGCCTCGGCGATGATGTGCTGGGCAATGGTGGTCTTACCCGATGATTCTGGCCCGTAGATCTCGCTGATGCGGCCCTTTGGAAGGCCACCAACACCGAGGGCGATGTCGAGTGAGATCGCTCCGGTTGGGATGGAATCAATTGCGAGACGCTCGCGGGAGCCGAGCTTCATGATCGCGCCGCGACCGAACTGCTTCTCAATGGTGAGGATTGCCGCGTCTACGGCTCGACTGCGCTCAGTGGAGGGCTTCCCCTCCTCCTTTGGCTCAGCGGCTGCGCTCTTCTTGGATTCGCTCTTCTCTGCCATGGGTTACTCCTTATCTTCCGACGCTACAGCCCTTTTCTGCTGAGCTCCTCGCAGTCTGCCTGCCGCGGCGTACCGCGGCTGCATCGCACCGCGCTCTGGCACGGCGCCCGGCTCGTCGCCGGCTCCAAGTCGGGGGGTCCCCGGCCCCCCAGCCGCAGCCCGAAGGCGCGGCAGTTCAGCGGCGAGTGTACCCGACGCGATGGCTCCCCGAACCTCCCCCATGAAGGCGCTCATGTGGCGCAGGTTGTGGATCGTGAGCAGGCGGTAGGCCAGCAGCTCCTCGGCGCGGAAGAGATGCGCCAGGTAGGCACGGCTAAAGCGCCGGCAGGTGCTGCAATCGCACAACGTATCGACGGGCTCCTGCTCATCGAGGTGCCGCGCGTTGCGCAAGTTGAGGCGCCCCCCGGTAACCCAGGCCTGCCCATTGCGGGCGACCCGGGCGGGCAAGACGGAATCAAAGAGGTCAACGCCGCGCAGGACGGCCTCCAACAGGTCGACGGGTGATCCGAGGCCCATCAGGTACCGAACGCGCGGGTCACCCTCTAGCGCGGTAACGGTGGCGTCGATGGCGATGTTGCGCTGCTCTGGAGTTTCGTCCCCCGCCAACCCGCCAAGGTTGATGCCGTCGAATGGGAGTGAGCGGATGTAGGTGGCAGATTCGGCGCGCAACTCAGGGTTGATTCCGCCCTGCGCAATGCCGAAGAGCGCCTGGCCCGGACGGTTGTGCGCTCGCAACGAACGAACCGCCCAACGATGCGTGCGATCCATTGCGCGACGCACCTCACGGTCGGTACTCCCCTCTGGCATCACCGGCTGATCAAAGGCAACGGCGATGTCGGGGCCGAGCGCTTGCTGTACCTCAATCGAACGCTCTGGCGTGAAGAGGTGCATGGAGCCGTCGAGATGACTGCTGAACTTCGCACCCTCTTCGTTGATACGCATCAACGGCCCGAGAGAGACCACCTGAAACCCACCCGAGTCGGTGAGGATCGGGCGATCCCACTGCATAAATTCGTGAAGACCGCCGAAGCGCTGCACCCGCTCATGCCCTGGGCGCAAATACAGGTGATACGTGTTCGCCAAAATGATCTGCGCGCCAAGCGCTTTCAGATCGTCTGGATCGAGCGACTTCACTGTTGCATTCGTACCGACAGGCATGAAGTCTGGGGTTTGAACGACTCCGTGCCCTAAGCGCAGTTCGCCCGCGCGAGCGCGCGATGACTTGTCTTGTGCGGTAATCGTGAACTGTGCGGCGCCACCGGCGCGCGCTGGCAGCGTGGCCGGATCAGAGAGCGCAGCGAACTGTTCTGATCGGTTCAGCGCTTCCCCCAGAGTGAACCCGCGTCTTTGCCGAGATGGGCGCGGGCAGCTTCAGTGACAACACGACCCTGTGGCGTGCGGTCAATGAAGCCGATACGCAGCAGGTACGGCTCAAAGACATCTTCCAGCGCATCGGCGGACTCTCCGAGCAGCGCCGCCATGGCGGCAACGCCGACTGGTCCCCCATTGAACTTGTCGATCATGACGGTCAGCAGCTTTCGATCCGTTGCATCAAGTCCCGCCTCGTCGATCTGCAGGCCCTGCAGTGCCGTTGCGGCTGCCTCAACGGTGATGTTCGTGGAGCCAGCTACCTGCACCTCATCGCGAACGCGGCGCAAGAGGCGGTTCGCGACCCGCGGTGTGCCGCGGCTGCGTGCCGCGATAAGCGCGGCGGCGTCAGCGGCGATCTCAATCCCGAGGATGCCGGCGGAGCGGCGGACGATTGCCGCGAGGTCGCCATCGTCATAGAAGTCGAGTCGCTGCACAGCGCCGAAACGGTCGCGCAGCGGCGAGGAGAGCATGCCGACGCGTGTTGTGGCACCAATGAGGGTGAATGGCGCAATGTCGAGTCGCAACGACTGCGCCGAACCACGGTTGCCGATGACGATGTCAATCGAACGATCTTCCATCGCGGGGTAGAGCACCTCTTCAACAGCTCGGCCGAGTCGGTGGATCTCATCAATGAAGAGCACCTGTCGTGGCGTGAGGTCGGTGAGGATCGCCGCCATCTGCCCGCCGTGCTCAATCGCGGGGCCTGATGTGAAGCGAATCTCGACACCGAGCTCCTTTGCAACGATCGCCGCCAGGGTGGTTTTCCCGAGCCCTGGAGGTCCGTGCAGTAGCAGGTGGTCGGCAGCCTCTCCGCGCTCGCGCGCCGCCTGTAGCAACGTTGTAAGTGACCGCTTCGCCTCAGCCTGGCCGATGTATTCCCCGAGCGATGCCGGACGCAGCGAGGTTTCCGCGCTCAGCTCTGCCGCATCGGCACGCGGTTCGCCGCTCACGCGCGCTCCTTCAGGGCGGCGCGAAGGCGATCTGCCAGTGGCGCGGCCGCGAGTGCCGCGTTTGCCGACACTACACCTGCCATCTCCTTCGCCTCCCGCGCTGGGAAGCCGAGGCTACGGAGGGCGCCTTGCAGGTCACGATCTGCATC
>CAJABS010000095.1 GCA_903938075.1 uncultured Chloroflexota bacterium
ATCTATCGCCGCCTTCCTTGGCGGAGTACTCACGGAACGCATCTCCAACCTCCTCGGTGTCGGGCGTGCGATCTCCGTGAGCCTGGCGATCGTGGGCTTTGGCCTCATCCTTGTACCGCTCGCGCCAGGGGCAACAGTCCTTGGATTCGCCATGCTCATCGGCCACCAGTTGCTCAGCGATGGCTTTGAGACGGTGTGGGAGGCAAATCAGGCGGCCATCCGTGGACGCGTGCTACCCGCCGCCTTTCAGGGACGCGCAAACGCCGCAAATGATGGCGTCGGCATCCTCGGTCGACTGTTGGGGATCATCGTTGGTGGTGTGATCGGGAGCTCTGTGGCCGGGAGTGGCGTTGCGCTCTTCGTGGGTGGTGCTGCCTCTATCGCCGTCGGCCTCTTCGTTGCAACCTCTCGTCTGGGGCGGATCCAGTCGATCTCGCAGATTCCGGCGTCAGGAGCCCGTAGGCGCGCCTAGCAACCCGTCGACGTAGGCCTCAGCGGCGAATGGCACCAGATCGGTGGCCCGCTCGCCCGTTCCGATCCAACGAATCGGTAGGCCAAGCTCACGGCGTACCGCTAGGGCTACCCCACCGCGCGCACCGCTATCGAGCTTGGTCAACACGATGCCGTCGATCCCCGCTGACGCATCAAATCCACGTGCTTGAGCGAGGCCGTTCTGCCCCGCCGTGCCATCCAACACGAGCAGCACTTCAACGGTGCGGGTTGGGGCAACCTTCGTCACCACCCTCCGGATCTTGGCGAGCTCGTCCATTAGGCCGCTCCGTGTTTGCATCCGACCGGCGGTGTCGATGATCACGGGGGTGAAGGCACGTGCAGCCGCCAGCGTCAGCGCATCATGAATTGCAGCGGCAGGATCACCGCCCGGGCGCCCCTCGACAACCTCAACCCCTTCTCGCACGCCAAGCGCCCGTAACTGGTCAATCGCCGCCGCACGAAATGTATCGGCAGCAACGAGGAGGGGCGAGAGTCCAGCGCCTTTCGCTCGTGATGCGAGCTTGGCCGCGGTTGTGGTCTTGCCGACTCCGTTGACACCAACGAGCAGCACAACGTCCGCGTCGTCGTGCAGGTTGATTGAGTCGTCGCCAAGCAGGCTCAACGCCGCGGCCCGTACCCGCGCACGTCCACTCGCTCCGTCGCCATCGCGGGCCGCCTGAATGAGCGCGGTCGTGGCAACCAGCCCGACGTCGCTGGCAAGGAGCGCCTCTTCAAGTTCGCGCCAGTCGGGCTCTGGAGCAGTAAATCGACGGAGAACTTTGGCGAGAGGGCTGGCGGCTGGGGTGGTGGCTTCGGCCACGCGCTTCTCATCGTCAGGAGAGCTCTTTCGCCAGAAGGCGAGTTTCAACGCGCCGCCTCACGCTCAGCGCGGGCCTGTTCGGCAATGCGCTTCGCCTCATCGAGACGTAGTCCGAAGACCCGGCTTGCCGCATCTTCGCCAACGGTAACGCCCCAGAGGCTGTCGGCAACTTCGACCGTACCCCGGTTGTGGGTGATCACCACGACCTGTGTGCGCTCACTCAACTCGCGGATGGCATCGCCGAAGCGCGTCACATTTGCCTCGTCGAGAGCGGCATCAACCTCGTCAAGAACAACAAACGGAAGAGGGCGAACCGCCAACATGCCGAGCAGCAGCGCTACGCCGGTGAGCGCACGCTCTCCACCCGAGAGGAGGGAGAGTTGCTGGCGGCGCTTGAGGGGTGGCCGCGCGTCGATTTCAATGCCGGGTCGGCGGGATTCGCCCTCGTCGGCAAGTCGCAGTTGCGCATCTCCGCCACCAAAGAGGAGCTGGAAGTTCGATGCAAAGGTGGTCTGTAGTGCGGCGAACTGCTCGGTAAAGGTTGACTCAACGAGCTGATCGAGCTCCCGCATCAGCGTCGCTGCCTTCTCAATTGCACCATCAAGATCACGAGTCTGCACTTCAAGCGATTCGAGTCGGGCGCGAAGCTCCTGGTGCTCCATCACGATGCTTGCACCGCCAGCCTCAAGTGGGCCGATCTTGCGTCGCAGCCGCTCCAGCGCTCGGAGCTCTTCGGGGTCAGGTGCAGCCAGTGTCGTTGTAGCAGTAGCGGTGTGTTGCCCTTCCCAATATTCAACAAGAGCAGCCGCCTGCTGACGGGCGAGCCCCTCACGTGCAGCGGTCTCCCCTTCGGCGGGAACTTCGGCGTCATCGGCTGGTGTGGCGGTGCGGAGCGCAGTTGGGATGCCGACGGCCAGCCGAGCGTCTTCAGAGAGGCGGCGGCCGAAGGCGGCGAGGTCACCACTCAACTCTTCGATGAATCGCTCGCGCTCAAACTCAACAGCCTGACCGTCGCGCTCCAGCGGGCGCAGTGCCTCGTCAAGCTGTTGCTCGCGCGCGCGGAGGCCACGCTTCGCCTCTTCGTCTGTTGCAATCTCGCTCTCAATCTCAACCTGCAGGGCCGCCTTTGCCTGCACGCTCTCTTCACGCTGCGTTGCCGTAGCTCGGGCTGCTGTTGCGAGACCAGACTGCTCAGCAAGCTGGGCGCGGAGGTTTGCGACACGCGTCTCCAGGGCGCCACGCTCCTCTGCGGCTCGCGCGATTCGGGCAGAGGCACCGGCAACGGTGGCATCGCCACGTGCGCGCGCCAGCTCCCAGGTGCGCAGGGCCGCTCGATCTGTTTCCACGGCAGTTGCGAGGTCCGCGCGGCGGGCGGTCAGCTCTTCAACGCGGGCGCGCCACTGGGTTGCAGCGTCGGTGGCGATGGCCTGCTCAGGGGTAAGGGCAATCTCATTGAGTCGTGCCTGGGCGGCGGTGACGGCGGCATCAAGGCGACTGATTCGTTCAGCGCGCTCTGACGTGCTTCGGCGAACTGCGTCGCGGCGGCGCTCCGCCTCGGCACGTGCCGATTCAGCAGCGCGGAGCGCTGCACGCGTGCTCACCTCGGCGTCTCGCCCCTGCACGAGTCGCGCCTCAGCCGAAGTCAGGGTTCCCGCTGCCACAGTGGCTTCGCCCCGCAGGGCCGCAGCGCTGGCTCGGAGTCGCTCCGTTGCTGCGGCGGCCCGACTGATCTCTGAGTCAACGAGTGCATCCTCTGGCTCCGTCTCACGAATGACCACTCCGCCATGGCGAACAACGGCGCCGGCGCGCGTGACGATCGTGCCGCCAAGGGGGAGATCGGCGAGGGCACTCAACGCGGCAGCGACGCTCGGCGCAACGAAGACGCTTGCCAGCAGTCGTCCAAGTAGCCCATCAGGATCACTTACAACCTCGCTGCTCAACGATGGGAGTGTCGGGTGTGTCGCTGCGCTCATCGCGTCAGCGCCATCAATCAGGAGTGCCCCCTGCTCGTCATCGAGCAGGCTTGCGCCACGCTGATCAACAACGAAGCCGCGTGCCAACGCGCCGAGGGCGGCGAGCACGGCGGTGCGACCCTCTTCGCGAAGTTCTACGCCCGCCAGCAGGCTGCGCCCACCGATCGCATGTGCCGCCTTTGACAGCGCGCGCTCCTGCAGCACTGCGCGACGTGTTTCAAGTGCGGCGAGTCGGCCCGAGAGTGACGCCGCCTCCGCCTCTGCGGCGCGAGCGGCACGTTCGCTCTCTCCAACGGTTGCCCGAGCGGCGGCGGCGCCGGATTCCGCCTCGGCTAGTTCGCGTGAAGCAGCGGCGAGACGAGCTGCGGCATCGCTGGCGGCGGTCGCAGCGAGGATGAGAACGTTTTCAGCCGCGGTGGGATCTTCGTTGGCGCCGTCTGCAGTCACGGCGGTGCGCTCTGCCTGTAGTCGCTCGAGACGAGCGGTGAGATCTGCTCGCTCTACCTCGCGCGAACGTTGAGCGCGCACTGCAGAGTCGCTACTCCCCTCCCCCGTGCCATCGGTGAGTGCCTCCAGCTCGCGGCGCGCCGAAGAGAGGTCGGCATCAAGGATC
>CAJABS010000096.1 GCA_903938075.1 uncultured Chloroflexota bacterium
CGGCGTGCTCGATACCTTTCTGGGTCTGCTTGGTCCCACACGTGCCTCTGATGGTAACACGGCGAGCACTGGGCTCGCCGTTCATTCCTGCAAGATGTCTCGGGTAGGTTTCAACCCGGCAACGGGACATGCACGCCTTCGGGGGCGTTGATAAAAGCGAATGGATTCAGAAACTGTCGTCGCCAGAACAGCGCCTGGTCCACTTCACTCAAGCCCGCCTCTTCACAAATAGCCGGCCATTTCTGCTCAATGGTCCTGACCTGATGATTGACGATCTGGATGGCCTCTTGCTGATTGAGCAGAAACACCGATGCGGCTGCAATGCAAACCCCGACTTGACTGGTCCGCTCCGCGCCACGGATGAGCATGGCTTGCGTAGCCTGCTGACCGGATGTATCCGTCCGGCAAACCCATCTTGAGCCGTTGATTGCGATGTAGGAGCCTGTGTCCTTCGCAACTAGGAGGACCAGTAGAGATGGACGAGGTGCAAGCGACGGCAGTGGCGCCACCGAGGGTCAGGCGCCGGCATAGCCCGGGTTTTCGTAGCGAGGTGATCAACGCGGCGAAACAACCCGGGACTTCGTTCTCCGCAGTGGCAAGGTCCTACAGCCTCAGCCCGAGTCTGGTCAGACGCTGGGTTCGCGATAGCGAATCGCGGCGGCGTCGAAGTGAGCATGCAAATGCGGCCAGGTTGACTGCGCAGCGCCCTCACGCCGGTGAACGGGTGGTGGCTGCGATGGCGGGTATGAAGGCTGGAACACCCGCCCCGGCCGGGTTCGTTCCGCTTGCGATGAAGCCGCCCGCGAGCGACATCCGTATCGAAGTCACCCGCGGGTCGACCTCGGTCGCAGTGGCCTGGCCGGTGAGCGCTGCAGAGCACTGCGCAGCGTGGCTCTGCGAACTGCTGCGATGATTCGAGTCGATGCGATCTGGCTCGCCGTCGAGCCGATGGACATGCGATCGGGCACCGAGTCGGCACTCGGTCGGGTGGTGGCCGTGTTTGGTAGCGCCCGTCCGCATCACGCCTACGTGTTTCTGAACCGTCGCGGCGATCGCATGAAGACGCTGATCTGCGACGGACTCGGGATCTGGCTGGCCGCACGCCGACTGCATGAGGGGAGCTTCGCGCGAGCAGCAATCGCGGCAAACACTGCACTCACTCGAGAGCAGTTCGATGCGATGGTGCTGGGCCTGCCGTGGCACCGCATCGGCGCACACGGCGCGATCACGGTGATCTGAGTCGGCAGGTGTCGCTTAGGGAAAGTCCCTATGGCCTCGCGCGCGCGCGCGAGGCATCATCACCGCCATGCTCACCACCCGCGAAGAACTCGACCGCCTCAACGAATCCGAGATTCGCGAATTCGCCGCCTCCCTTCTCAACGAACTACGCTTCAAGCAGGCGCTGATCGACAAACTCACCCACGAGATGGCGGTGATCAAGCGGCTGAAGTTCGCCGCCAAAGCCGAGCGCTTCAACACCGAGCAGCGCAGCCTGCTCGAGGATGACACCGACGCTGACCTGCAAGAACTGGCCGAGCAGATCGAGGCGCTGCAGCCCAAAGATGAGGAGCGCGAGCCGCCAGCAAAGAAGCCCGCAGATGCACGAGTAGCCAAGCGCCAGGCGCTGCCGCCGGAACTACCCCGTCGCGAGATTCGGCACGAGCCCGAGAGCACCGCCTGCGGCTGTGGGTGTGCGCTCAAGCGGATCGGAGAAGACGTCAGCGAGAAGCTGGAATACACGCCTGGCGAGTTCTCGGTGGAGCGTCACATCCGTGGTAAGTGGGTCTGCGGTCATTGCGAGACGCTCACCCAAGCGCCGGTGCCGGCACACGTGATCGACAAGGGGCTGCCCACCACGGGGCTGCTCGCGCAGGTGGTGGTAGCAAAGTATCTGGACCACCTTCCGCTTTACCGCCAAGAGTCGGTGTTCGCGCGGGCGGGGTATGCGCTGTCGCGCTCAACGATGGCTGAGTGGGTGGGAACGATCGGCGTGCGATTGAAGCCGCTGGTGGATGCGATGCGCGCGCACTTGCTGAGCCGACCGGTGCTGCACGCGGACGAGACGCCGGTGTCGATGCTCGCGCCGGGGGAAGGTAAAACGCATCGGGCGTATCTGTGGAGTTATTGCAGTACGGTCTACGATCCGGTGGCGGCGGTGGTGTTTGACTTCGCCGACAGCCGCTCGGGTAAGAATGCGGGCCGATTCCTTGGGGTCGCTGCGGAGCGACCCGCAGAGGGGTGGCGCGGCACGCTGATCTGCGACGACTTCGGCGGGTATAAGCACTTGTTCCCGCTCGGCGTGGTCGAGGGCGGGTGTCTGGCGCACGCACGCCGGAAGTTCTTCGACCTGTGGGCGGGGCACAAGAGCGTGATCGCGGAGCAGGCGCTCAAGGCGTTTGGCGCGCTCTACAAGGTCGAAGAGGATCTCGCCGGCATCACCGACACCGAGGCCCGACGACGATGGCGACAGGAGTATGCGCGGCCGTTGGCTGAGGCGTTTCATCGATGGCTGATCAGCGAACGCCTGAAGGTGCCGAACGGATCGGCGACCGCCAAGGCGATCGATTACAGCCTCAAGCGCTGGACCGCACTAACCCGATATATCGATGATGGGGACCTGCCAGCAGACAACAATCGCGTTGAGAATTTGATCAGACCGATTGCCCTGGGGCGCGCGAATTGGTTGTTCGCGGGCAGTCTGCGTGCCGGTCAGCGGGCCGCGGCAATCATGAGCGTGCTGCACACGGCGCGCATCAACGGGCACGAGCCCTACGCGTATCTGAAGGATGTGCTCGAGCGGTTACCGACTTTGCCGGCGAGCCGCATCGACGAGTTGCTGCCCTACAACTGGCAGCCAGCCTCCGAGTAATACAACAGCGGGCGGGCCGCGGGTAACGCGGTCGCTGCCGCGTCGCGCCTACGGGGATGGGTTTGCCGGACGCATACGATTGTCAGCCCCGA
>CAJABS010000097.1 GCA_903938075.1 uncultured Chloroflexota bacterium
ACGGTCAGAGTGGATAGTGCGGACGCGTGGTCTCGGCAAGGCACGGCCGTCGGAGTCAACGGGCGTGCCGACAGTCGCGTTGAACTTGTTGACGATGGCCAGTAGTTGCCCCCCTGCCTCAGACTTGTATTTGAGGAAGGCGATGAAGAGGTAACGGGTGAACTCATCAACGGCGACCATGAAGTAGCGGTAGCCCTCTGCCGAGATCACCATCTCCTTGAGGTCGACGTGCAGCACCCCAGCTTCAGGTGCGGGAGTGGAGAGCGTGCCAGGGTGTGCGGCTTGCTTGATCCGAGCCTCAGCACAGCTTGCACAGGATATGGCGGTGGCGGAGGCGAGATTGCGGGGGCCATCCTCGGTGGTATTGGCAATGGCTTGGACGTAACGGATGCCGGCGTGGTTCCGCCGATGCATAAGTTCCCCGGCCTGAGCTGAGGGTAGGCGGGCGATATGCGCCGTGGACTGTACGCTGTGGTGGCCAAGCTGCCGAGAGGATATTCCGGGAGGGGTCGGCGTGACCCCTCCTAGATCGTTGGAGAGGGCGACCAAAGGCTTCGTGGCGATCAAGGGCTTCGTGACTGCCCGGGAGATCGTGTGGGCGTCGCAGCCGGCGACACTGACGAGCGGCAGTGTTGGGAGCAGCTTGTCGCGCAAGTAGGGCCACTCTGTGCCGTCCACGAGGCGGCAGCAACGAGTGTCTGCGAAGAGAGAGTCGACGCGGAGCTCCGCCCACAGCTGAGTGACCGAGAAGAGCGTGTATGCGAAGGACTCGACGCAGCGCACGTTGGTAATCAGCTTGTAGTGATATCCGCCGAGTCTGTCGCGTGCCATCACTGGCATGTCTCCGATGATGGTTGCGACGTGCTTTGTGCCGGCGGCCGCGCGGAACGTGTCGGCGCACGGGCGATGGTTGATGAGCCAATGGCGATTGGGCGTCACGTGCCCTGTGCATCCAGAGTCGATCGTGCCGTGGATGTGGCGGCCGCCGACCGGATCCACGCAGGTTGGTTGCACCGAAGCTTTCAGCTGTTTCGGAGGTGCGTGCGGCGCCACCAGGGCGGTGAGGTGGTCGAGTACCGAGCCGGCTTGGCTCTCGGAGGTGGGCTCTGCCGCGAAGGCTGCCGCGAAATATCTCGCCATGCAGCGCGTGTTCGAGCATGGTGCCGATGAGACACGCGCGTCGGCGCTAGGAGCGGCGAACTGAGGATTCCGGTCGTCATCTTCTGCGGCGCTGATGAGGGGCGGTCGAGGAGCGGCAGGCGTCGAGAGGTGCAAGTCTGTGCGGCATTCGGCCGGCGTTTTCGGCGAAACGGCTTCGCTGTGATCGCAAGTGTGAATAGAGATCGGGAGCGGTTCTTCCCGGGCGTGCGTTTCGGGAGCGTCCCGATGATTGGGGGTGTCCGTGTAAGGAGGAAGGACGCGCGGATAAATCATGAAATTGTTAAGATCCTCGGGTCCCTCGGGTCCCGCTCCAATCATCGGCTCGGCCGCTGCGGTGTCAGGGAAGATGGTCGAGAGCAGGGCGGAGAGAGCCACGTCGTCGAGGCCGTCACACTCGAACACGCGTGAGTCGAGAACCACCCCGGTCTTGGCAGCCTCAGCGGTCTTGGCAGCCTGCTCAGCGATCCATTTGGGGCAGTCGCGGTGCAGGTGGTTCTGCTTGCAGTTGTTGCACGGCGCCATGCCGGCGATCCAGTGGGTGATTCGGTTGTCGGCGTCGCGTGGAGGGGCGACGGTGCCGGGGGGCTTGTCGTTTGGCTTGCCGGGCTTGCCTTTCTTGAACTTCTTGTCGCGCCCGAAGCGAGGGTCGCCGGAGGCGGCGAGGGCATCGAGCTGGGCGACGCGGGATTCGAGGGCGGTGACGCGGGCGACTTCGG
>CAJABS010000098.1 GCA_903938075.1 uncultured Chloroflexota bacterium
ACCCACATAGAGGGTGATCAGCTCTGCCGACTGCCCAGCCAGCGCCGCAACGATTGCCTCAACATCGCTGCTCCCTGTTGCAATGATTCCATCGACTGGATCAAGCGCCATGATTTCACCAGCCTTTACAGAGACGCCACGTACAACGGCATCGCGCACCGCCTCAACAACGCGGAAGGTGCGTGCTTCTGCTCGAGCCGCCTCCATGCGAGGGACGAGCTCCTCAAGCGTGAGTGATGGATCCCATGAGAGGAGGGCGGCGATCCCTTCGGCGGCATTGCGGGTAGGAATCACCACGACATGTGCTGCTGAGAGGTCGGCAGCTTGGCGTGCTGCCAGCACGATGTTGCTGTTGTTCGGAAGAACGACGACGAACTCGGTGCCGGCATGCGCGATGGCCGAAGCAATCTCCGCGGCAGACGGATTCTCTGTCTGTCCGCCATGGACGATCTGTGACGCGCCAGCGGAGCGCAAGATATCGCCGAGGCCAGATCCTGCAGCGACAGCCACGATTGACGTTCCGCGGCCAAGTGACGCAGCGGCAGGTCGCGGTGAGGCGGTGAGTGGCCCGTCAGCCAATTGGTTGAACGCGGCGTGCCCGGTCGCCCGCTCCGCACTCTGCTGGTCGAGGTTCTCGATCGTGACGGCACGCACATCGCCCAAGCTAATCCCATACGCCAAGACTTCATCGGGTCGCAGGTTGTGCACGTGTACCTTGCAGGTCGTCTCATCGCCAGCAACCAGCACGCTCTCCCCAATCGTCTCCAGGTGCGCGCGAATGGCGGCAAGGTCCAACGGCGTTGTTGGCGAACTCAGAATGAAGACGGTCTCGTACCCGAACTCTGTGGGGGCAGATTCGACCGGCGCGACTGGTGCTGCAGCGGCGACGGGCTTGGACGACGGAGGTGCAGCGTTTCGGCGCTCCGCCTCAACAGTGCCCCGCGACGGCGCGACGGAAGGGACATTGGCGATCCCTTCAAGAATGAGTTGCAGCCCTGCGCCTCCAGAGTCAACGACGCCAGCTTCGCGGAGGACGGCAAGGAGGGTCGGTGTCTTCTCCACGGAGACGCGTGCCGTGGCCGCGATGCTTTCGAGGAATGGGCGCAACTCTGATGCACCCTCCGACTCCTTCATTGCCGCAGCAGCCACTTCGCGTGCAACCGTGAGGATTGTCCCCTCTGTTGGTGTTGCCACGGCCGAATAGGCGTGCAGCACACCGAGGGAGAGGGACTGCGCAATCTCAGTGGCTCGGGCGCGCTGGCGACCGCGGACGGCCTGCGGGAGACCACGGAGGATCTGCGAAAGCAGGACGCCAGAGTTCCCTCGCGCGCCAAGCAGGGCGCCACGAGCCACTGCGGCACTCACCTCATCAATCGCGGTGACTCCGGTCGCCAACGAGGCATCCCCCTCGGCGATGGCGGCCTTCAGCGTTGCCAGCATGTTCGTTCCGGTGTCGCCATCAGGGACAGGGAAGACGTTGAGGGCGTTGACCTCTTCGACGCGGCTCTCCAGGCGATCAAGACCCGACCGGAGGGCGGCCATCAGCTCGACGCCGTCCCAGCTCTTGCGGCTCATCGCAGGGAACCCCCTGCGGCTACTCGGATCCCCTCAGTGCGGCTCATAGGCACTCCCTCCCTTCGCCGAGCCTGGGCAAGGCTTCGGACGCACCTGCTACGATACGGCACGAACGACGGGCGTGTCCCACTGGGCGCCCCACCACGTAAGGAGATTAGACATGGCTCGCTTCTGCACCCTCTGCGGCAAGGACTCGATCGCGGGATTCAATCCCCAGTCGGTCGGAATGAACCGCGTCCGGGCCCACCGCCGCTTCCGCGCCAACCTGCAGCCAACCGTGATTGCCGTTGGAACGACCACGAAGCGCGTCCTGGTCTGCACCCGATGCCGACGCACGGCCAGCAAGGGCGCCTAATCCGACCGCGACCCTAGCGGGTCGCCGACTCCCGGATCGCCCGAACCGCCCCACCCATACCGGTAGGGCCCTGCGCCGAGAAGAGGGCGCTGCCAACGACCAGTAGGTCTGCCCCACCCGCCGCCGCGTCAGCCGCCGTCGTCGCGTTGATGCCGCCGTCCACATGAAGTGGCAAGGGATGCCCATCGCGTTCGCCCACAAGCGCGCGGATCGCAGTCATGCGCGCTGCCGCCTCGGGCCGATACGACTGTCCGCCGAATCCTGACTTCACGGTCATGACGAGTGCGAAGTCCAGCTGGTCGCGGAATGGGGCCAACGATTCGATCGGCGTCTCAGGGTCGAGCGCGAGCCCGGCGCGGCCACCACTGTCACGAATCGCATCGAGCGTTGCGCGGTGTTGATCTGGCGCCTCCACATGAATCGCAACTGACTCACACCCGGCATCCACGTAGCGCGTCGCCCAGAGCCCTGGTGAGAGGATCATCAAGTGCGCATCAAACGGAAGCTTCGTGGCGGAGCGCAACGCCTCAACAGTCGCGAGACCAAAGGTAAGGTTCGGCACGAAGTGGCCGTCCATGATGTCGAGATGGATGCGGTCAACACCCGCCGCCTCTGCCGCCTGTACCGCCTCGCGGAGTGCGCCGAGATCAGCATTCAAGATGCTCGCAGCGATTTCGATGCGTGCGCCGCTCATGCCTCACCGCCAAGTGGCCCAGATGGGGCGATCGGCTGTGCGGTGCGCTGCCCCTGGAGGGCGGCTGCGCTCGCAGCTACCAGCAACTCGCGTCGACGGGCAACGGCGATCGGCGTTGGAGCGCCAGCCTTCTCGGCGGCAAGTTGCCCGCACGCAGCCCCCGCCTCGCGACCGCGATTGCGGCGCACGGTGACGGTCAGGCCAGCAGCGCGCAGCTGATTGGCGATCTGCTCGATGCGCTCAGGCTTGGACTCTTGCCACGGGGTGTGCGCGACGGCGTTCATGGGGATCAAGTTAACGTGCGCGCCGCTCCCTCGGAGCAGTGAGGCAAGTGCCGCTGAATCTTCTGCTCGATCGTTGATGCCGTCGATCATCGTTACCTCATAGGTGGTGCGCCGCCCGGTTGCACGCGAATGTCCATCTGCCGCGGCGATGACCGCCTCAACTGGCCACTTCCGGTTGAGCGGCACAAGAAGATCGCGCAGTGGGTTGCGTGCCGCATGCAGGGAGACCGCAAGGGTGATCTGTGGGCGCTGCTTGGCGAGACGCTCGATCCCAGGCACGACGCCGCTGGTCGAGACGGTAATGCGACGCTGACCAATCCCGCCGCGCGCTGGATCAGTCAATCCATCGATTGATGCAAAGACGGCATCGATGTTCTGCAGTGGCTCCCCCATCCCCATGTAGACGACGTTGGTCAGCTCGCGATCCTCGGTGCGAAGGATCTGGCGCGCGATGCGCACCTGGTCCTGGATCTCGCCGGCGCTGAGATTGCGGGTGAAGCCGAGCTCCCCCGTTGCGCAGAATGGGCATCCAACGGCACAACCGGCCTGACTCGAGACACAGACGGTGGCACGCGGCCCTGAGCCACGGCGAGGGTCGGCAGGCGAGCGCATCAACACCGCCTCGACCTTCGCGCCATCAGAAAGGGTCAGCAGCAGCTTCGTGGTGGCGCCGTCTTCGGCCTCTTGTCGCTCAACCTCATCGAAAGCGCTGAAGCGGATCTCGTTCGCCAGGCGCTCTTGGAGCGGCTTGCCGAGTGTGGTCACCTCGCTCCAGGAGGTGGCTACGGAGCGCCAGGCCCCATCGAGAATCTGCGTAACTCGATATGACTCAGCGCCGAGGTCGCTCACCCGCGCCGCGAGTTGATTCACGCTGAGGTCAGAGAGGCTGAGGGGCCGCTGCGATCCTGCTTTGGGCTCGGTGGTCTTCATTCTGCGATTCTCCCATGCGCGGCAAGTTCCCCTTGGCGACCACGCGCGAACTCCCCTCCCGTCATGCTCTTGCCGCCTGCGGGAGTCACGCGGTCAAGGCGCACCGTTCCCCCGGCGAGGCCGAGGAGCAGCGCGTCGTCGTGCAGTTCGAGGGCCCCTGCGGCGAGTGAAGCGTCCCCCTCTACCGCGCTGATGCTCGACAGGATCAGCCGATCCACGACACCAGGGATCTCGACCCAAACGCCTGGCCACGGCTGATACGCCCGCCACATACGCTGCGCCAACTCCCACGACGTCTGTGCACCAACCCGACCATCGGCACGGGCGAGGCGCCTCGTCTGCGTTGCACCATCTAGGCGCTGAGGGACTGCCGCCTCACTCCCCTGCAGCCACGTCGCCAACGTGTCAGCGATGCCCAAGGCGGCGAGTTCGGCCAGCTCCACTTCCAACTCTGCAGCGGTGACCGCTGGACGCGTTCGCAGATGCTGCACGGCAATGATGGGGCCTGTATCCACCCCTTGATCCATCACGATCGTGGAGACCCCCGTCTCCCGATCACCGGCAAGGATCGTTGCGGGGATCGGGCTCGCACCGCGATGGCGCGGCAGGAGCGATGGATGCAGGTTGACGATGCCACGCGGATAGTGATCCAAGAGTTCGACAGGAATGATCTGTCCGAAGTCTGCGAGGAGCGCCCCAACAGCGCCGAACGCTTTGATCCGTGTGATTTCAGCGGCGTCACGAACCTTGGCGACGTGTTCGACTCGTAGCCCGGCGCCACTGGCCCACGTATCAACTGGCGTCGGTGTGAGTGCACCGCTTCGGCCGGCGGCGCGTGGTGGCGCGGTCACTACCGCAAGGATCTCAAACCGAGGGTCCGCAGCTACGGCGCGGAACGACGGGACCGCGAATCCACCACTGCCAAACAGGATCAGGCGACTACTTGTGACTATGCCCTCGCAGTACGTTGCGGCGCCGCGCAACGACAGCCGCTTCAGGGGAGCCATCTGGCTCTTCATCGTCGTCCTCATCGACGGCGATCAGCTGATCCATAGAGTCGAGATAGTCGATGTAGAGGGTGCCAGCGAGATGATCGAGTTCATGCTGCACGGCGCGGGCTAAGAAGCCATGCTCGCTGAACTTGTACGGGCGACCGGTGCGGTCCTGCGCCTCGACCCAGACGCGCTCTTTGCGCGTGATCTCAGCGACGTAGCCAGGGATCGAGAGGCAGCCCTCTAGATCCGTTTGATCGCCAGTGTCCCGCACGATGCGTGGATTCACCAACTCATAGGTCTTCCCCTTCGCCTCGACAACGGCAACGTTCAGGGGTTCGCCCAGTTGCGGCGCGGCGAGACCAACCCCTGGCGCTGCGCGCATCGTGTGGGCGAGATCATCCAACAGGGAGTGGAGCAGCTTGCCGAAACTCTCAACGGGCGCGCCCGGAAGGCGCAGCCGTGGGTCACCGAGGAGCAGGATCGGACGAACACTCATGGCGGGATTCTAGCAAGCGCTACAGGAGCGTCTCTGGGTCCACATCTACCGTGAGGTCCCGCCCGCGGATCAGCGGCAGGTACGGCTCAAGGTCCACGGCCCGAAGGATCAGATTCTCCCGCCATCGCCCAGCCCGCCGTGGCACCCAGGCGGGAATCGGTCCGAGGATGCGCACCCGATCATCGCCCGCCGCTACAGCGGCGGCGCGGAGGGTGGTTGCCAGGCCCTCAATGCTGCGCCGCGCGCCAGCAGCGGTTGCCGCGGCCGCGCTCACCTTCACGGTGCGGAGGAACGGCGCGCCGCCAGCCGCCTTTCGCAGCCCGATCTCGCGGGTACGCCAGGCATCAACGCTCCCCCCGCGGGCGATCTCCACCGCCGCCGTGATTGCGGGGTCCTCGGGTCGATAGCTTTGGATCACCGCCACACCCGCATGCGCACCGCGTCCGAGTCGACCCACCGCCTGAACAACAAGAGCTACCGCACGTTCCGCCGCACGTTCGTCGGGGAGAAGAAGTCCCGTGTCGGCGGAGACGATGCCGACGAGCGCCAACGCTGGTAGGTCGAGGGCCTTCGCCGCGAGGGCCGTGCCGACCAGGATCTGCGTGCGGCCACTGCGGAACGCGTCGAGGATGCGATCGCCGGAGCCGATCGCAGATGCCGCGTCGGCGTCGAGTCGGTCGACGATCACGTCGGGGAGCGTCGCGCGCACCTCCGCCTCGAGGCGTTCGGTGCCACCACCAAGCGCACGAATGCGTGCGCCACCGCAAGAGGGGCAGCGAGTAAGTGGCTCCGCTGCAATGCCACATCCGTGACAACGGAGTAGGGATCCGGCGCTATGCAGCACCAGCGGTCGCTCGCATGAGGGGCACGATTGTGCGGCACCACAATCGCGGCAGAGGAGGGCCGAGGCTAAGCCACGACGGTTAATGATCAGGAGCGCCTGTTGCCCCTCAGCCCAATCGAGCGCAGTTAGGCGCTCAAGCAGCGCGCGGCTCATCATGCCGCGCCACCCGTCGGCAAGCTCTTGCCGCAGGTCAATCACCTCAACGAGTGGGGCCGGAGTACGTCGGGTCAGCGTGAAGCGCCGCCACCCCTCAATCTCGGCGCGCGCCAACGATTCAATTGCTGGGGTGGCGCTCAAAAGAAGCGTTGCCGCGCCAGCAAGGCGTGCGAGCTCGCGCGCCGCGTCGCGCGCGTGCAGCCGCGGCGTGCGATCTGATTTGTAGGCGCCCTCATGCTCTTCGTCGATAACGACGAGGCCAACCTCATCACGTAGGGCACCGAGCGCAATGCGCGTGCCAACAACAAGGTGTGGCCCTGGCTCAAGGAGGCGATCGTGTGCATCGAGGCGCTCACCGGCACTCAGGCCCGAATGGATTGGCTCAGGTGTGCCTCCAGCCGTGGCGAGCATGTCTGCAGCAATCGCTACCTGCGCCGCCTCTGGCACGAGCCAGAGCACGGATCGACCCGCAGCGATCATCCGCACCGCCGCTTCGGCAGCAGCGCGACTCTTGCCAGAACCGGGCGGGCCATCAATGAGGATCGTCTCCCCTGCCGAGATACGCTCGCAGGCGGCGTTAGCGATCTCACTCTGCACCTCAGTGAGGTTGATCTTTGCCCCCGGTGCATCAACCGCTGCACTCCGCCGATCAGCATGTCGGCGCTGAATGCGCCGAACCTCAAGCTGAACAGCGCCAGCATCAGCGAGTCGACGCGCGGTTGGAAGGCCTCCAGGAAGCGCGCTTGCGGCGACCCAGGGATCGCCGCTGCGTGCGGCTGCGGTGAGCTGCTCCACCGCGGCAACCTGTCGGCTACCGAGACGCATCGCCTCCAGGACCGCAGGGGCAGCATCAGTAATCAGCGAGGCGAAGGTGGTGTCAAGACTTTGCGCACCGCGACGCACGAGTGACCAGCGTCGCTCCGCCTCTCCGGCCACCTCCAGTTGTCGGAGGCTCTTAAGCGTTGCCGCTCGTGTCTTGCCGCGTGCACCAGTGAGACGTTCGACGGCAACC
>CAJABS010000099.1 GCA_903938075.1 uncultured Chloroflexota bacterium
CGCCAACTCCAACGCCGTCCGAGTCGCCCAGCCCATCACCGACTCCTACACCCTCCCCAACAGGCAGCGCGGACGCACCAAAAACCTATGTGGTTCAGTCGGGTGACACGCTTTATGACATTGCGGTTTCGCTCGGCTTGGGCCCAGACGGATACAAACAGATTGCTGCCCTCAACAACATTGCGGGCCCTGCGTATGTGATCTCGCCCGGGCAGGTGCTCAAGCTCCCATAACCCCAGGCCGAGTCAGGGGGGCTGTGGTAGTCTCCCCGAACGCGATCGCGAGATTGCGCCACCTGCATCTGCTGGCGGCGTCACCTCCTGAGCGCGAATACGTCGTAAGGAGAACTACCAACTTGAACGAAGAACTGACCCCTGGCGCCGCCGATCTAGAGGCGGGTGCCGACGCTGGAGCAGCAGCTCCAGCACGCAAGGCGAAAGCCCCAGCAAAGCCGAAGAGCGTCAAGGTGAAGGCAGCAGATTCGACGGAGACCCCTGCGGTCGACCTCGCTGAAGCAGCGTCTGCCGAATCGGCACCAGTAGCAACCGAGGCACCAGTTACAGCGCCCGCCGCTGCGCCAGCACCACGTGTGTGGACCGGCCCTGAGCCAACCACCATGGAAGAGTTGCTTGCCGGTGCAGGTATGCCAATCAAGAATCTCAAGCAGGGCGACGTCCTCGACGGCATTGTTGTGCGCGTCGATAAGGACGAGGTCCTCGTTGACATTGGCGCGAAGAGCGAAGGCGTTGTTTCGAGCCGCGAACTTCACGGTCGCAACGGCGAAGAGGGCCCAGCCCTCACCGTCGGTGACACCGTCCTCGTCTACGTCATGCAGCCAGAGTCGGAAGATGGGCACGTTGTGCTCTCAATCCGTCGCGCCGGCATGGAGCGCAAGTGGCGCACGATGCAGGAGCAGCTCGACGCCGGCACCATCATTGAGGCCGCCGTCATTGATCACAACAAGGGCGGACTCATTGTTGACTGTGGCATTCGCGGCTTCGTGCCGATCAGCCAGATCGTCGACTTCCCGCGCCGCCCAGCTGGCGACGCACCGCGTGACGCAATCCAGGAGATTGCCGAGAAGCTGCAGCCGTACGTTGGCCGCAAGCTGCGCATGAAGATCTTGGAGGTGAACCGCAAGGGGAACCGCCTGATCCTCTCCGAGAAGGTTGCGCACTATGAGGAGCGCCGCGGTAAGCGCGACGAACTCTTCAGCACCCTTTCGGTTGGCCAGCGCGTTGCCGGTGTGGTGCGTTCGATCGCGCCATTCGGACTCTTCGTTGACCTTGGCGGCATCGACGGACTCATTCATAAGAGTGAGATCAGCTGGTCGAAGGTTGCCAACCCAGAAGCCGGCTACAACGTTGGCGACTCGGTTGATGCCGAAGTCATCGACATCAATACGGAGCGCGGGCGCATTAGCCTCTCGATCCGCAAGTTGCAGCCAGACCCATGGAACGCCGCAATCGCCGACATCAAGATTGGCGATTTCGTTGAGGGAACCATCACCAAGCTGGTGAACTTCGGTGCCTTCGTGCGCGTGCGCGACGGACTCGAGGGACTCATCCATATCAGCGAGCTCTCGCACAATCGCGTCACCCATCCGGGCGACGTGGTGAAGGACGAGCAGACGCTGAAGCTGAAGGTGATCAGCCTCGACTCTGAGCGACACCGTCTCGGACTCAGCCTCAAGCAGGCCGAAGAGACTCCAGTGCGAGAAACGCCAGCCGCCGAGCCGAAGCGCGAGACGCGTCGAGCTCGACCAGAGCGAAGCTTCTCTATGGATGACGCCGTACA
>CAJABS010000100.1 GCA_903938075.1 uncultured Chloroflexota bacterium
CCGGGCAAGTCAGCCTGGCAGCTGGCCCTACGCGTGCGGCAGGTGTACCGTCAGTGTGCGCGCCTTGGCAGGCCTCGGTGCGCCTTGCGGACCCTTAAAAAAGAACTTCTCCAAAACTTGTGGAGATAGTTTTGAGATGAGGACACTTTTCGCGACCCGCCATGCCCGATGCGTCTAGAAACCGCTTCCGTCCTTCCGTCGTGGACGACGGGTAAGTCAAGCTCTGACAATGGACTACCTCCTCACCACTAGTGGGCGAGGCAGTGACAGTGGCAACGACGACGATGATGATGGCGCCTACGATGATGATGGCGCCTACGATGATGATGATTCACAAACGGTTGCAAAGAAGGCCGCGTACGCCACAGCCAAGGCTGTGTGCGGACGCCGGTTCAAATCAATACAAGCGGCTCTTCGAGACGCAGAGTTTGCGGGCGCTGACCCCACACTGGCGTCGGCATACCTGAAGACGCTGTCTTCAAACGAAGCCTTGGCTACGATGGCCCTCCAGGCCGAGGAGAGGCGGAAAGACGCTGAGTTCAAGGCCTTCCTCCTGAAGACAGAGAACAAGCGAGAGTCAATGGCGTGGCTGGAGTCTCAGTTTCAGAAGCTGTCAGCCATGGCGGATTCCACGTTCCTGCATACAACAGATGCGGTCCTGGCAGAATATCAGTGGATCTTCGCACTGGCATCTCTACCCGATCGCCGGACTTGGGCTTTCAAGTTGATGACCTCCGTCTATTCATCGTTGCTGGCTGATACGCCCCACGGCAAATTGGTCGTGGGCGGTGCGGAGCTGCTGGAGATGACAAAAAGAATCTTTGGCACTTCATATTGCCTGCGATCAATTCGAAACTGTGTTCTGGCAGGCATCAAGGAGCCGAGGCAGCTGGGTCGGGAGCCCAACTTTCCGTGCGAGCTCGAGGCTCGCCTCTTCCAATTTGTGGCCAAGCTCCGCTCGCTGCTATACCCAGTGTACCCCTCGACGGTCATCGACTACGCCAAGCGCCTATTATCGGGAACGCCATACTGTCTTGCGTACGCAAAAAAGGTCGATGGCCAGTATGTGCCTTGCGAGCACGGCGGGGTCGAGTGGGATGAGGTCGCGCTGCGCAACTGGTTTTACCGACGCTTCATTGGCGACCGGAAGGGCGAAGGCGCGCGCACGGGAAACCAGGTGATCCTGGACGTTGCGCGTGCCAGATGGCAAAATTACGCGGCCATGAGGCCCTACTACATGTGCCACGTCGATGCCCTGATCTGCGAGGGCATCGCGAAGCGCAACCCGGCGTACATCGAGTCGGACCAGGATGAGTTGGGCCACCCCCGAGAGCCGATTGCCTTTTGGATTGAGGAGGAAATGTGGCGTGCTGTCTCGTTTGATGAGTCGCGCCTCGATGACGCCACGCACGGCGAGGGTGGGAGACGCAAGGCACGCACAGAGCGCATTGTACGATGCTGTGCCAGCGACGATGGCGAGGTGGCAGGCAAGAAGGGCTCTTCGTACTCGGCCTCCTTAGTGGGAGGCTCGAACGCCAAGGGCGAACCCATTCCATGCAGAGTCGTGCTGGCGTGCAAAATGCCACCCAAGCAAAGCATCTTTGCTCCAGGACCTGTGGCTTCGGTGAACGGCCAACAATTTCCAACCACTGGCGGCTATAATGAGAAGGGTTCGGTCGATACGGATGAAGCGATCGCGTTCCTACGCGAATCGGTGCTGCCAATGTTTGCCGCACACGGCGGCCTGCGAGCAGATCGTCGAGGGGTTCTCGTCTGTGACGGTGTCGGAACGCACATGACCACCGAGTTCGTGGACTTCTGCAGCACGAACTTCATCACGCTCGTCTTACGCACTCCAAACTGCTCGGCCATACAGCAGTTCGAGGACCTCGTCAACTTCTGGGAGCTGAAGAATGCAAAAGGTGGCATCAACTGGTACACCCTGAAGCAGCAGGCGCTTGACATCGTGACGGCCAAGATAAACCGCACGGGGGGGCTGACGCATGAGTTGCAAATCAGGCTGCTGGTACGCACGACCCTGCCATCGCAGCAGCCGCCACCTCCCTCTGCGCAACTGGCGAGCCGCCGCCACCCTCCTCGGCGCCACCGCCCTCGGCGCCGCCGCCGCCCTCGCCG
>CAJABS010000101.1 GCA_903938075.1 uncultured Chloroflexota bacterium
AGGAACTGATCATCAAACCACTTGGGCTCACAGAGACGGCGTTCGGTCCCGTTGCTGGGGCATCGCGCGCCCACATCTGGTCGCGCGGCAAGATGCGGCCCTTTGGCCAGTCTGGATGGGGGCCGACGAAATCTGTGGCGGCCATCCTGCGCGGCGCGGGCGACCTGTTTGCAACACCCCGTGATCTCGCCCGATTCGGCGAGTTGCTCTGGGGTGATCGACTTCTTGAAGGGAGTCAGACTCAATTGATCAACGGCATTGCAAACCTTACGGGCCTCCCGTGGTCGTACACGATCGGCAGCATGATGGATCGCAGCTGGCTCGGCACGCTGCGCACCTATGGACATACGGGCGGGTACAGCGGCGTGAGCACCACTCTGCGTCGGATTCCTGAGCTCGGTGTGACGATTGCCGTAACTGCAAATGGAATGGGAACACCCGGCAACTATGCAGATGATCTCGCAATCAGTCTCATTGGTCTTTTGGATGCACCCGCGCCGAGCACCGCCCAAGCAATCGCCGGGACCACGGGCGCAGGGTTGACTGCCGCCGAACGCGCGAACCCTGAACCGTTTCCTGCCGAGCTGCCGCCCACATTTGCCGCATGTGGTGATCCAGCGGCGGGTGGTGCTTCTGAGCGCTGGATTGATCTCGCCTCTGGTGAGAGTGCGGACTGGCGCGGCGCAGTCACCTCAATGGTTGAACTCCCAGATGGAAGGCTCCTTGTGGCTGGTCGCGGGCTGACTCGTGCCGGAGGGGTAGCCGTTCAAGGTGTAGCACAGCGAAATCCGATCACAGGCACATGGTCTGCGCTTGCATCGCTCACGCTGGAAAACGGTGCGGTTGGAGACGTGTATGCCATGCGTGTGGATTCCGCCCGCGGGGTTTTATATGTCGGTGGCAGTTTCTCCTCGGTTCGTGCAGGTTCAACCCGCGTTCGTGTGAACGGGTTAGCACAGCTCAACCTGAAGAGTCGCACGTGGTCTTCAGTTGGCAGGGGGGTGAGCGGTGGGCGACCGCTGGTCAGAGCGATGGCGCTCGATGAAGCGAGTGGGCAGCTCGTGGTTGCTGGGCGCTTCTCCTCCGCAGGAGGAAAGAGCTCTCCGTCGGTTGCCCTTTGGGCTCCAGCGGGCGGGTGGCGGGCAATCAACGCGTCTGGGCCATCACAGCTCCAGGGTGAAGGCCAGGCGGTTGCAATCTCTCCAACCGGCGCAGTCAGCATCTCTGGTCACCTCAAGGTGGGGAGCCTCTCTGCACTCGTAGCTCGCTGGAACCCTCAATCAAACTCGTGGCGACAGATCGCCACAACAACGACACTTGAAGGTGCGCCGCGCGTGTTGTCCATTAGTTCACGTGGGGAGTTGATCGCTGGCGCAGGAGTTGGCTGGTACGGCGCGCCGCTGATCAAGGAGAGTGCGCTCAGTGGGTACGGCTGGGAACGGCTGGGTTCGGGCGTATCAATTCCAAGAAAGGCAACGTGGATCTCTGCTGCGGTTCCAACCGTAAACGGCGAGATGCTCGTTAGTGGGTCGTTCACCCAGCTAGGCAGCACGCCAGCGTTGCGAATTGCACGATGGGACCCAGGCGCAGAGACACTTTCTCCTGTTGGAAGCGGACTTGCTTCAGAGCCAGATGCACTCGCTTCGTCGCCCCATGCGCTCGCCTACGCGGCAACACGGCTTCGTGGCGCTCCAGGGGAGTCTGGTCGAATCTGTATCTCTGCGTGGAGTACTCCAGCTCCTCTCTCCAGTCCAGCTCCGAACGCTACACCCGGTCGACGCAGAATCTTGGTGGAGCTCGCGACCCCGCTGCCACCTGGAAGCAGCGGATTCCGCGCGACAGCCAAAGGAGTAACTGGACCGAGTAGATCGTGCACCGTGGTAGGGGCAGCGAATAGCTGTGCGATCGCCGCGCTTGAGCCAGGGACGAAATATCGTGTGACGATCCAGGCCTTTGCGATCCCCGCAGGGCCGGGACCTCGCTCTGAAGCGATCACGGTGACGACTCGGCGCTGATCTTAGAGCCCGTGAGCCGCCAAAAGTTCAGAGCCGATTCTCTCCGCTTGACCACTCTCTTGAATGAGTGGATTGAGTGCGAGCGCCCTAAGCGCCGCATCGCGATCACGCGCAGTTGCTGCCGCTGCCGTTGCCATACTGAACGCTCCAAGTTGCTGAATCAGTTCGCCCCGTTCCCCGCCAAGGGGGGCCATTAGGATCGGTCGTCCCCCGCCTGAGTCCACTTCACACAGCACCTCTACGACAAGTTCGATTGGCAGGTCAGGGATTGCACCGCGATTCTGCACATTCACAACCAACCGCGCCGGCCGCGCGCCAGTTAGTGCGGCAATCAGATCAAGTGCGGCCGTTGAGTAGTTAGCTCCGCCACGTTCTGCAAGTAGCGCAGGCTTCTGCGTGATTGATTGATCGTCAAACATCTGCAGGAGTTCGGCTTCAATACGGGCAACCTTCGGCGCGCGCGTCCCTTCGCGTCGCTGCTCCTCCAACACGGTAGCGTGCTCTTGGTAGTAGCGCAGGTAGTAGCTTGGGATGCAGCTTTCGCGCACGGCGTCCGCCTCACTGCACGAACCCCACTCCGCAAGAAGTGCAGGATTGCTCCGCACCAGCTGCTCCATCTGTGGTGCGCCGGAAACCGTGATCTCTCTAAACCACGAGGCGTGATTCAGGCCAACAGATTCAACCTCCACTGCGTCGAGCGGCACGTTGAAGTGGGCCGCGGCGCGCTGCTGGATGTTCACCGCCACGTTGCAGAGGCCAACGGCGCGGTGTCCTTCATCAAGGAGCGCCTGCGTCACGATCGACACAGGATTCGCAAAGTCGATCAGCCATGCGTTGGGGCTGCGCCGCGCAAGCTCCTCGGCGATCTCAAGGGTGGGTGGGATGGTGCGCAGCGCCTTCGCCCAACCGCCTGGTCCAACCGTCTCTTGGCCGATCACGCCGTGCGCAAGTGGGATTGATTCGTCGAGCGCGCGTGCCGCTGTGCCGCCGATTCGGTACTGGACGATGCATGCATCGGCGCCGTCCAGCGCATCTTCCCGACGGGTGGTGAGCTGGAGGCGGCCGCCCCAGCCCGCGCGTACAAGCATCCTGCGGGTCAGACCGCCAACGGTGTTCAGCCTGGCTTCGTCGGTGTCCATCAGAACCAGTTCGTCCAGCGGGGCACCGAGTCGCCCCTCGCCGATCCCCTCGATCAACTCTGGGGTGTAGGTACTCCCTGCGCCGATGATGCTGATCTTCATTGAGTGGGCTCATCTTATGGCGCATCCGAGCCTGCGGGTATGGTGTGCACATGAATATGCAGCCCAGCGGCGGCAACGAACGCATTGAGAGCGTCAGCAACCCCTTGGTCAAGGAGTTGCGAGAACTTCGCACGCCGAAGGGGCGCAAGGAGCAGCGTCGCTTCATTGCGGAAGGAGAGCGGACACTCGCAGAGGCGGCTCGCGCCGGGTGGCGCGCCAGCATCCTGCTCGTTGGGCCAGATGGTGCAGAGACCAAGCTCACCGCGGAGCGTGTGATCCACGTTTCAAATGACGTCCTCTCAAAGGTGACTGGTCGCGAGAACCCACAGCCGCTCCTTGGCGTATTCGCGGAGCCCGCGGCTGAGACCCAAGGGGTGCAACAGATTGATCCGTCTGCCGCAACACGATGGCTGATGCTCGAAGGCCCGCGTGACCCAGGAAACCTTGGCAGCTGCATCCGAAGCGCCGATGCGGTGGCGGCGGGCGGCGTCATCTTGGTTGGCGATACCTGCGATCCGTACAGCGTGGAGTGCGTTCGCGCCACGATGGGTTCAATCTTTGCGGTTCCAATCTTTCGCGTGAGCGACACAGACGCGCGTGAGCTACTGGCGCGCTGGCCCGGCGAAAGCGTAGCGACGGCGGGCGATGCTCCGTCGGACTATGCCGCGGTGGCGTACCGCGCCCCCGCAATGATTGTCGTTGGCACTGAAGCGGAAGGACTCTCACCAGCGCTACGTGCGGCGTGTCGTGTGGCGGTGAGTATTCCAATGCTTGGTCGCGCCGAGAGCCTTAACCTTGGCGTCGCCGCGGCGATCACGCTGTACGCCGCCGAACGCGCGCAGCGATAAGGAGAGCGCCATGCCACGAAGTGAACGAGCCGCAGACCTTGGGATCACGATCGGTCGCTTTCCGCACGGTCCGCGCAACGCGATCAGCGATGTCAGCGGCGTGCGCGTTGCTACAGAGACGCTGATTGCGGGCGATGGTGAGCTGCTGCGCGGAAG
>CAJABS010000102.1 GCA_903938075.1 uncultured Chloroflexota bacterium
GAGCGCTCCGCGACCAGCGCGCGGATGTCGGCCGGTGCATGCATCAGGCGTAGGCGATTCTCGACATAGCCCTTGTCTTTGCCGATACGCTCAGCCAGCTTGCGAATGCTGTAGCCGAGTTCGCTCGTCATGCGCGCGAAGATCGCCGCCTCATCGAGCGGGGAGAGATCCTCACGCTGCAGGTTCTCGATGATCGCAACCTCAAGGGCGATCTCATCGCTCATCGCCTCGACGATGGCAGGGATCATCGGCATGCCGAGCGAGAGGACGGCGCGCCAGCGACGCTCGCCCGCAACGATCTCGTAGGATCCAGGCTCGGTTGGTCGCACGATGATCGGCTGAAGGACCCCATGTTCGCGAATGCTGGCGGTGAGCTCGTCGATCGCCAGCGGCGGCAGTGCGAGGCGAGGCTGTTTGGCGTTCACCGAGACGCGGTCAACGGCGATCTGTCGCACCGAGCGATCGCCCTGGGCGCCCTCGGGCGGGAGGAGCGAAAGAATGGAGTCGTCGAACCCCTGTCCGATGCTTGCCGTATCGTCCGTCGGCTGCTTCCCCTTCGGCATGCTGCCTCCTCAGTTCGCTTCGTGCGCCTTGCGGCCCACCGTTTCGCCGCATCGTACCGCGCGAGGGGTGTGGGAGAATCGTGCGAAGCGAAGTGCCCGTGGCGGGGCAGTAGGGAGGTGAGCGTGGGTAAGGAGCAGGGGCGCGACGTCGCGCGCGACACCACCGCCTCTGGCGCACCCCTCGAAACGAACTACGGCCCTAACTCGACGCGCGACGCTGCCGCCGAGATCGGCAACGCAGGCGCCTTCCCCTACACGCGCGGTGTGCAGGAGACGATGTATCGCGGACGTCTCTGGACGATGCGCCAGTACGCCGGCTTCTCAACGGCACGCGAATCCAACGAGCGCTACCGCTACCTGCTGGAGCAGGGTCAAACCGGCCTCTCGGTTGCCTTCGACCTGCCAACGCAGATGGGCTACGACTCCGACGCGCCAGAGGCGGAGGGTGAGGTCGGCCGCGTCGGTGTCGCCATTGACTCGATTGCCGACATGGAGACGCTCTTCCAAGGAATCCCTCTCGACAAGGTCTCAACCTCGATGACGATTAACTCCACCGCGCCGATCCTGCTCGCGCTCTACGTGGCAGTTGCCGAGCGCCAAGGGGTCTCACGCGCCGAGCTCTCGGGTACGACGCAGAACGATCTCCTCAAGGAGTACATCGCTCGCGGCACCTACATCTTTCCGCCCGAGCCATCGCTGCGCCTGATCACCGACGTCTTTGAGTGGTGTGCCACCGAGCTGCCGAAGTGGAACACGATCAGCATCTCGGGCTATCACATGCGCGAAGCGGGGGCGACCGCCGCGCAAGAGCTCGCCTTCACCTTCGCCGACGCGATCGCCTACGTTGATGCAGCGGTTGCGCGCGGCCTTGAGGTCGACGCCATCGCACCGCGCCTCTCCTTCTTCTTCGCCGCATGGACCGACATCCTTGAAGAGGTGGCGAAGTTCCGCGCCGCGCGCCGCATCTGGGCGCGCATCATGCGCGATCGCTACGGCGCGAAGAGCGAGAAGTCGCTCCTCTGCCGCTTCCATGTGCAGACTGCCGGCTCCACCCTGACCGCGCAGTCCATCGACAACAATGTCGTGCGCGCCGCATATCAGGCGCTTGCTGCAGTGCTGGGTGGCGCGCAGAGCCTGCACGTCAACGGAAAAGATGAGGCGCTTGCACTTCCAACGGAGGCTTCGGCGCGTCTCGCGCTGCGCACGCAGCAGGTACTTGCCCATGAGGCCGGCGTCGCGGGCACGGTGGATCCGCTCGGTGGTAGCTACGCCGTGGAGGCGCTCACCGATCAGGTGGAGCGCGACGCCCTCGCCCTCATCGCCGAGGTTGATCGGCTCGGCGGCATGGTCGCCGCCGTTGCGGCGGGATTCCCGCAGCGCGCCATTCAAGACTCGGCGTACGCCTATCAGCGCGAGGTGGAGAGTGGTGAGCGCGTGATCGTGGGCGTGAACCGATTCGTCGACGAAGAGGTCGAGACACCAGCGATTGCCCGCATTGACCCGGCGCGTGAGCGCGAACAGGTTGCTCAACTGCAGGCGTTCCGAGCTGGGCGCGATGATGCGGCGGCGACCGCTGCCATCGCCGAGGTTATCGCCACGGCGAAGGGGAGCGCCAACATGATGCCGCCGATCCTGGCCGCCGTGAAGGTGGGCTGCACCGTTGGTGAGATCAGCGCCGCACTCCGCAGCGTCTGGGGCGAGCACCGGGAGGCGATGGTCCTATGAGCCTCCCCGTGCGAGGTCGCATTCACCACGTCGCCTCGGTGGTCCGCGACATCGATGCATCGATTGACTTTCACACGCGCGTGCTTGGCTTGGCACTCGAGCAGGTTGCCGAGGTGCCGTCACAAGAGGTGCGCATCGCCTTCCTCACCGCTGGCGACTCCAAGATCGAACTCGTCTCGCCAACAAATGAGACGAGTGGCGTTGCGCGATTCCTTGAGTCGAAGGGGGAGGGATTTCATCACCTCTGCCTAGAAGTCCCCGACATCGCTGCCGAGCTCACCGCCCTCGCCGCGGCGGGTGTGCAGCTGATCAATACAGAGGCGGTGGCTGGCGTTGAAGGGCCGGTGGCCTTCTTGCACCCGAAGAGCTGCAACGGTGTGCTGATTGAGTTGATCGAAGCGCCTGGCGGTCCTGCGTGGAACCGCCTTGGGTTCGGCGCTCCAGGGGAGTTGCGGATTCGCTAGCGCTTAGCGCTTCGTGTAGCCAGCCTCAATCAGTAGGCGCGGGAGTTCGGTCGGCGAGGCGGCCACCTTGAATCCGGCGGCCTCGAGTGCAGCGATCTTGTCGATCGCTCGGCCCGAAGCGCCAGAGACGATTGCCCCTGCGTGACCCATGCGACGACCCTCAGGCGCGGCGCGCCCAGCGATGAAGGCAACACGTGGCAGGTGCTTCAGATGTTCGCCGGCCCATGCGGCCGCCTCCTCTTCAGCCGATCCGCCGATCTCGCCGATGAGCACGAGTGCGCGCGTCGCAGGGTCTGCGGCGAAGAGCTCGAGTGCGTCGCGGAAGGTGGTGCCGATGATCGGGTCGCCGCCGATGCCGAGGCAGGTGGACTGACCGATGCCAGCATCGGTCATGGACTGCACCGCCTCGTAGGTCAACGTTCCGGAGCGGCTCACCACACCAACGTCACCAGGTAGGTGAATGGAGGCGGGGATGATGCCGATCTTTGCACCGAGGCCGTTCACGCCCGGCGTGGTTGCGCCTGGACAGTTCGGTCCGATCAGTCGTGCGCCGTACTGCTGCACCACGGCAAGGGCGCCGACCATGTCGTGGACAGGGATCCCTTCGGTGATGCAGAAGATGGTCTTGATGCCCGATGCAGCCGCTTCGGCGATGGCGTCTGCGGCGCCCGCTGCAGGAACAAAGATGCA
>CAJABS010000103.1 GCA_903938075.1 uncultured Chloroflexota bacterium
CACATAGACGCTCATGAGGCGGCCACGCTCCTGTGGCTCTTCGTTGGGAACATCGGCGCGGACTCGGCTAGGGGTAGGACGCATTGGGACTCCTTCCGCTATGGGGTCGGCGATTGGCAGCGCCTTCGCGGACCCATCACCCTCCCACCCTACCTGCCACCTGTGCCAACAGAGTGGCACGGTGTTTCGTGGTTAAAAGCCGCGGCGGACCATCTCAATAAAGATGCGTCCGGCGGTGCGGGCATCGGTCTCGGCCCGGTGCGGCTGCCCCTCAACCTGAATGCCGAGTTCGGTCACCGCCTCGCTCAGCTTGGGCCACTTCTCGCTCTCGGGAACCAGGCTCAGCATGGTGCAGTACTGCTTCGACGGCGGCACGAAGACGCCGAGCCAGCGAAGACCGTTGCGGTCGAACTCCATGTTGTGGGCCACGACCAGCTCAACCCCTTGCAGCGCATCGGTCATCTCCTGCCGCGCCACGCCGCGGTCAACGCCGGCCACATCAATCATCTCGGGGGTGATCTTGGTGAGGTTGATGATGAAGTCCGAGATGGCCGTCTCTGGGTAGACCAGGGTTGACCAGGCGCTCACCTCGCGCGACCCTTCATAGATCACCGCGGCAGCCTCAATGACGCCGGTCGATGGATCGCGGCTCCACAGCCCGGTCGTTTCAAAGTCGATCGCCGCCCAGCGCGCGGGAAGGGTGCGCTGAAATCGGTCGGTCGGTGGTGCCAGGTTCATGGGGCGATTATGCCGCCTTCGGGCTACGATGCGGTTGTGGAACTCCTCCTTCTCGCCCTGCTCGGTGCCGGCGCCTCAGCGATCACGATCGTGTCGGGCTTTGGGCTCAACACCGTGCTGGTCCCCGCTTTCGCGGTGCTCTTCCCCCTCCCGCTGGCCATTGCCGCAGTGGCGCTGGTCCACCTCATCGCCAGTGCCATTCGTTTGGCGATCTTCCGCGCCCACATCAATCGAACGATCGCCCTGCAGTTTGTCCCGTGGGCCATCCTCGGTGGCATCGTCGGCGCGCTCATCCTTGAACTGCTCGGGGCCATCCCCGTCATCGCCACCTATCCGCTCTTCGGCCTCACGAAATCGGTCACCGCGGTCAAGGTGGTGGTCGGACTTACCATTGCGGTTCTCTCCCTCTATGAGCTGCGCCGCGGCACACAGGAGGCGGGGCTGAGCAGTGTCGGCATCAGTGCAGGGGCGCTTGCCTCAGGGTTCTTCGGTGGCCTCTCGGGGAACCAGGGGGCGATCCGCAGCACGGTGTTGATTCGCGCCGGTCTCACCCCGCTCGGCTTTGCCGCCACGGGCGCGCTCGCCGCCATCGCCATCGACCTCACCCGGCTGGTGGTGTACGGCACGGCGGGGAGTATTACAGCGATCGTCGCCGATGTCGCCATTCGCAACGCGATCGTCGCCGCCACGATCGGCGCGATCCTTGGAGCCCTCCTCGGACGACAACTCCTTGCCAGCATGAGTAGTGCGCGACTGCATCTGGTTGTGGGCTGGAGCCTCGTTGCGGGTGGCCTCCTGATTGGGGTTGGTGCGCTGTGATTCGATCACTCGTACATGACCGTAGCGCTGAGCGACTCGTTCTTTTTGGTGCGGCAGCAATTCTTGGCTGCGACCTACTCGATCAAACGCTTGACGCCCGGATCTATGCCGCCTCTGAACACGCGTTGGGTTCAGCCGCTTGGCTCTTTCATCTTGGCCTCGGGGCGATCTTCGCGGTGACACTCATCTTGCTCGCCCGCAACTGGGGCGTTCCAGGCAAGGCGGGAATCTGTCGCGCGCTGATCTTGGCCGCGATCTGCATCGTGGGGCTCACCATCTTCCCAACCGATCCAGGCTGGCAGGTAACGACAGTGGCCGGGCGGCTCCATCCGTCATTCGCCATCTTGGCCGCTGGGAGCCTGCTCTTTGCCGCTTCTCGATTGGCGCACCCGAAGCGGCTGATCATCGACACGGTGCTGCTCTACGCGGCAGGGTTCGCCGGCTACTTCGTTGGCGGTGGTGGCGGTGCGGCGGAGCGTGCTGCGCTCGCGGTCGTTGGGGTGCTGCTCTTCTTGGCAGCGCGGCGGAGCCGCTAGACCGACTTCGCTCGCGTTACGGCGCTGCTTGCGCCGCTCTTCTTCCCGGCCGTGCGCAGCTTCATCTCCACGATGGCGCGCTGCGCCTCTTGCGAGCCACGAATCACTTCGCGGAGCGACGTGCTCTCAAGCGGGCCGTACATGTGGTGGCCACGCGCGGTGCGCAGAATTGAAATGGAGAGGAAACGGATCTCGGCGGCGGTCATTCCCACACTCTTCAGGTACGGAGCTACCCACTGAATGCAGCGCTCGACGTTAGCGTCAAAGAGGAGCTTCATCCCATCACGGCCAATCTTCGTCGACTCAACGTAGCGAATGACCTCCCACATCTCTTTCTGCTTAAGGTGGAACTTGCAGCCGGTCTCCACTACCGCATCGAGCTCATCGGCCCAGGTGGCGGCGGTCCAAGGGCGTGAGGTGGAGAGCATGATGCTCGACCACCAGGCGCCAGCCCACGTCTCATAGAGGTCGAAGAAGATGGCATCACGGTCGTCGAAGAACTGGTAGGCGGTGCCGGCGGCAATCTTTGCTTTCGCGGCGACCATCTGCATGGTCACGCTGCCCACACCCTTGCTGTTCGCGAGCTCGCGAGCCGACTCCAGAATCACGCCGCGCGTGCGCAGCGATCGAGCCTGGCTTGGAATTCGTCGTCGGCCACCAGCCCACGTGGCGAGAGGGAACGGCGCAGGTGCCAGTGTTCCCTCGGGGGCACTGACGATCTTCCCTTTGGCGAGGCGGGTCTTAGAAGGCATGTGTCTACTCTCGCATAGTCGCACGGACGCTCACGTATTTATTGAGGAATCCTCAAGAAAGGTGACTACTCCGCGGCGCGGCGCAGGTGGCGGATCAGCTTCTCGGCGGCGTTGGCACCTGGGGCACCCGTCACACCACCACCTGGCGCGGTACCAGCGCCCGAGAGGAAGAGGCCATCGATTGGCGTCTCGTAGCGGCCGATGCCGTAGAGCGGGCGCCACTGCGCAAACTGGTCGAAGCCCTCGTTCACGTGCATGGCGTGACCGCCGGTTGCACCCCAGTCGCTCTGCAGGTCCGCCGGCGTAATCAGCTGTCGCGCCACGATGTGGCCGCTGATCCCTGGTGCAACTGATTCTAGTACCGCAACGGCGCGGTCGGCGAGCGTCTTGCGCGCGTCGGCGGTCCAGCCGCCCTTCAGGTCGACGGGCGCGTACTGCACCACGGCGCTCAGCAGATGGCGCTTGTCGTTGGTGAGACTTGGGTCAATCAGCGTTGGAATCATCGCCTCGACCACTGGCACGTCACTCATCTCGCCGTACTTGCTCGAATCGAAGGCGCGTTCGATTCCCAAGATGTCGCTGAGGATGGTGATGCGGCCGCGCAGGCGCACCTCTTGCTCGGCGGCGGAACCCGCGCTCGGAAAGACCGGGAGCTGATCGAGCAGAATGTTGAGCTTCGCGGTGACGCCGGTGCTGCGCGTGGCGCGCAGGCGTCGGCGCAGTTCAGGGCCAGTCGCCTCGACGCCAAGCAGGTTGAGCAGCGTGCTCTTTGGATCAAGGGTCGAAAGCACATACGGCGCAATGATCTCTTCGCCGCTGGCGAGTGCCACGCCCGTGACGCGCCCGTCACGCTCGGTGATGGCGGTGACCTGTGCGCCCGTGCGAATCTCGGCACCGAAGCCGCGCGCCGCATCGGCGATGGCGCTGATGAGTGCGCCCGGGCCACCAATAGCAACCACTGTCTCGCCCGATGCGCCACCGTCGGCGCCGTCGCCCGTGATGCTGTCAAAGAGGAGCGATGCGCCGGTGCCTGGCGAGATTGGCCCGCTGGCGTTGTAGCGCGAGCCGCGCCACGAAATGAGTGCCTCAAGGTGGTCGTCGTTGATGTACTCGTTGACGAGGTCAGCCGCCGACATTGGGAGCATGCGCAGAATCTCGCGGCCGTCGCCCTCTTCGAGGCCAGTGAACGGCGCGCGGAAGGCGAAGCCTGCGAGTAGTTCAGCGACCGACTTGCCGCCGTCAAGATCTGGCGGAATGCCGTCGAGGACCTTCTCAAAGTAAGCGCCGATACGTCGCATGCGGCGCAATCGAGTCCGAGTGCGATTTGTGTTCCCGG
>CAJABS010000104.1 GCA_903938075.1 uncultured Chloroflexota bacterium
CGTGTCGTTAGTTCAGCCTTCGCGCTTCTCCGGTACGCCCTGCAGCAGGTACCAACCCACGAGCATCGTCGCGAGCAGGGTCAGCAAGCCGACCGTGTATGCGCCGGTGCCGAGCACAGGGAAGAGGAAGTAGATCGTGGCGCCATAGAGCAGGCCGCCGATCACTTGCGAACCCTTACCCACGAGACCGTAGAGTCCGTAGAACTCACCGAGCTGCTTCGGTGGTGAGAGGCGGTACATGAGGATGCGGTCGGCGCCCGAGAGGCCGCCGAAGCCGAAGCCGAGGATCACCCCTGCCACGATGAACGGGATCGGCGAGACGAAGAGCGCGCCGATGCTGAGTGCGACCGCCCAGAGGGCGAGTACGCGGTTCAACGTTGCCTTCGGGCCACGGCTGTCGGTGAGGCGTCCCCAGACGAGGCCGCCGATGACCGCAGTTGATGCAAGTGCGACAAGAACATAGTTCGCCTCACCCTGGGTGAAGCCGACCGCCTGCACCGCAAAGATCGCCATGATCGAGATCACGGTGTTCTGAGCATCGGTATCGAAGAAGCGGGCCGTGAGGAAGCGCTTCAGCCCTGGATACTTTCCAAGTTCGCGGATGGTACCAAGCGTTGCCAGTAGCGAGTTTCCACTCGTATTTCGTCCGGCCGGCTCGGGAACCTCTTTGATGAAGATGAAGATCGGCAGCGCCAAGATTCCGAAGAGCAACGGCGCGATCACGAACACCTGGTTCACGGTCAGTCCACCGAAGAGAATGATGACGCCAATGAGGATCGTGCCCAGATAGCCCAAGCCATTCCCGAGGCCCGAAACCCAACCGCGATTCTCTGGAGTGCTGACGATGCGGATTGTTGCGTCGTAGTACACGAGTGCCGACTGATAACCAAAGTTGGCAATCACGAAGAGCAACACACCGACGCCAACCGGCACCGATGGGATCAGGACTGCTGGCACGATTGCCAAAACCGTAAAGAAGAGCAGATACGGTAGCCGTCGCCCAGCTCGATCCGAAATCGCACCAATTGCTGGAGAGATCAACGCATTAATACCGACGGAGAGGGCGATCGAGATCTGCAGCCAGAGGTTTCCCTGCGACTCCCCGAGTCCCTGCTCGCTCGTCAAGTAGAGACCGATTGCATACGAGAAGATTCCGTACGACCAGATGGTGTTAGCCAAGTCGTAGAGGGTCCACGAGGCGATCCAGGTCGCCGGAACGGTGATCTTGACGCCGCCAGCGGCGCTCCGTGTAGCCATGTTTGTCCTCCCAATCCCAAATCCGCAGCGCGGGCACGCTGTCGGTTCGGTCAAGAGACAGGATGAGGGTTCAGGGGGCGTTATGCCCCTCTAGGCGCGCACGGTGCGCCGTGAATTGGCGCGGCTGGGGGGCTACGATGCGGGCATGCCACCCGCACGAAAACGGCCAGTTTCCGCACGAATTAGCCCAGCCCAAGCCTGGGTGAAGCAGTTCAAGAAGCGTCGCCCTGGGGTGGTCGAGGACGCCTTATCGGGCCTGGCGACCCTCTATGGCACCCCCGCCTGGAAGCCACGAATGGACCCGGTTAGCGAGCTTGTCACCACCATCCTGAGCCAGAACACCAGCGACACAAATGCAGAACGCGCCTTTACAGCGCTTCGCGAACGCTACCCAGATTGGGCGGCAGTTGAGGCGGCGCCGGTGCGCTCCCTTGCCGCCGTGATCAAGAGTGGCGGCCTTGCCGCGCAGAAGGCGCCGCGCATCAAGGCAGCGCTCCGCGCCACACGCGAGCAGAGCGGCTCGTATGACCTCACGTTTCTGACAGCGATGGAGCCGCTGGCGGCGCGCAACTGGCTCACCGCCATTCCGGGGATCGGCCCGAAGACGGCATCAATCGTGATGCTTTTCTGTTTCGGAGTGCCGCTGATGCCAGTAGACACCCATGTTGAGCGCGTCTCAAAGCGGATCGGTTTACTGCCACCAAATGCGAGCCTGCAGTTCGCTCACGACGCTTGGCTCGATCTGGTGGAGCCGTCGCGTATGTACGAAGCGCACGTGGCGCTAATTCGTCACGGTCGCGGGCACTGCGATGCGCTGCGCCCAGATTGCGAACGCTGCCCGATTCGCGCGCGTTGTCGCTATGTAGATAAGCGCGCGCCGTAGCGCGTTGGTATATCTAGCGCGCGTCGCTGCGGTGTGCACTCACTTGTGACCAGGGTGCACTTCTAAAATCGAGTCCGCCTGGCTCTCCCGATGTGCGCGAACCAAGGCCGAGCACTTCAACAGCGGCGCCGACCGGTAGCGCAAGTCGCGGCCCGCCATTCGGGAGCGCTGCATCAGCGAGGGCGGCAAGTCGCTCATCGTTGGCGCCAATAGCGTGCGCCAAAATGCTCCACGCGCCGAGTGCGCCGATGCCTTCAGTGACACGAATGGCGTGGCCACCACAGGTGCACGAGGCGGCGCGCCGACCGAGTGCCATCGCCGATGCTGAGTCGGCAACGATGGTGAGGTCCGGCATCGTCAGCGCGTCTTGCAGCTCGCGTACGCGCTCGGGCTGATCCAACAGGCGTGTGGCGTCGCCACCGCAGAGGAAGAGGGTGGTCGGCTCGGCGACCTCGTGCGGCAAATGGGCAACAAGAGTGGCTTCGCGACCGGCGGCCAACAGGAGTTGCTGCAGGGTGCGCGCCTGCCGGTCGTCATCTGAAGCGATCGAAGCGAGCAGCAGGGGACCAGGTTGTGCGGCGAGCCAGTGCAGAGCTTCGGGCCATGCGTGGGCCGAGCGTCCGAGTCCGCCACCAGAGAGGTAGAGCGTTGCCATCTCCTGATCCTACTGGGGCTGCGCCATACTTACGACATGACCGCAGAAACGACCCTAGGGAGAATCGTCCTGATCGGATCAGGAGAGATCGGCCCATCAATGGCACCGCTACACCGGAGCATCGTCGCCTCGCTACCGAAGCGCAGCACTCCCTCTTCACTCGTTGCCCTCGACGGTAGCTACGACTTTCAAACGAACCGCGCCGAGATGGGTGAGAAGATCGCCGTCTTCTTCCGCTCCAAGGTCGGCATCCCAACCACGGTGATCGGTCTCCCGGAGACCGACCGGGCCGGCGCCGACCTTGCCCCTTCAGCGCTCGCGCCGACGATCACTGGGCTGAACGCCGCAGATCTGATCTTCTTGGGACCAGGCTCTCCGTCGCGCGCGCTCCGTCGCTGGGGCGGCACACCCATCGTTGAGCAACTCATCGGGCGCATTCAGAACGGCGCGACACTGATCACCTCATCGGCTGCCGCAGCGGCATCGGGGCGGCACACCATCCCTGTCTATGAGATCTACAAGGCGGGAACCAACCCGGTCTGGCTCGATGGCCTCGACATTATTGGCGCGCTCACCGGCCTCGCCGTTGCGATCGTCCCCCACTGGAACAACAACGAAGGTGCAACACACGACACCTCACGCTGCTTCATCGGCGAAGGGCGTCTACAGCAGTTGGAGCGAGCACTCCCTGATGGCGCCGCCATTCTTGGTATCGACGAACACTCCGCCCTCACCATCGACCTTGGTGCAAAGAGTGTCACCGTTGGTGGCAAGGGGGCGGTAACGATTCGCATTCCAGGGATTGGCGAAACCGCGATGCACAGCGGCGCAACAGAGTCGTTGGCCACATTTGTCGCACGATTCGGTGCCGCGGCGGGCGCGCCACGCGCCGCCATCTCGCTGGTCGACGCTCCTCTCCCCGTGCCAGCACCAGGCCCTGGGGTGGATGTGAGTAGCGCCGTTGAGCAGATGATTGCCTTACGGGCAACAGCTCGTGCCGAGCGCCGATTCAGTGATGCAGACGCACTCCGGGCAGCAATCGAAGCACTTGGCGTGGAGCTCGTTGATGAGCCGACCGGAGCGCGCTGGAGTCTTCGCGCTTAACGAGGAAAGCGGGAACCGATCGCGCCCATGCGGCGCAAAAGAAAGCTCGGCATCAGGCTCAAGAATCGTGCTGAGAGTGCGTTCATCCATCCTGGAACCACAAGTGCGCGTCCATCACGTAGCGCCTCAAGAGCAGCACGGGCAACAGTGTCCGCAGAGGTCAGGAGGAAACTCGGCAGGCCCGAACTCTGGCTCAAGCCGCCGCGCTCTTGGAATCCGGTTGGCGTAAATCCAGGCGCAACGCAGGTAACGCGTACGCCGAACGGCTTCGCCTCTTCATGGAGCGCCAGGGTGAAGTGCCGCACGTAGGCTTTGGTCGCAGCGTAGGTAGTGAAGCCAGGGAACGGAATGAACGAGGCGAGCGACGCCACATTCAGAATCCCGCCACTCTTTCGGGGCGCCATCGCAACAAGTGCCGCGCGCGAAAGGAGCGTCAGCGCGGTGACATTGACAGCGATCTCATTCGCTTCACCCGCTGCATCAAGCTCTGTGATCTTGCCGAATCGTCCGTAGCCGGCGTTGTTCACCAAGATCTCAATCGGTCGAGCGTCATCCAAGATGCGGGCCTCAACCTTTGCCACATCGGCAGCCTGCGAGAGGTCGGCGACGATCGTTTCGCTAGCGGCGCCAACGGCGGCGGCAAGCCCGGCGACACGCGCCAACTCATCGCCGCGTCGCGCCACCAACACCAGGTCGTGGCCGCTCGATGCCAGGCGCAGGGCGATGCGCTCGCCAATACCCGACGAGGCTCCCGTGATCAGCGCGATTGGTCGTGCCATGAGGAGAGTATGAACGAAGGATGGTAGGGGGGCCTGGAATCGAACCAGGGACCGCCGAGATATAAGCTCGGAGCTCTTACCAACTGAGCTACCCCCCCGAGGGAGACTGACCACCGCAGTATGAAGCCTGCGGGCGCCTGCTCGCTACTACTTGATCGTAACCGTCACCTCGAGCGCCTCGCGCTCAAACTCCGCGGTGCAGACTACCGTCACGAACCAGGCACCCTTGGTTGAGCCTGCTCGCCAGGTAAAGGTTGCTACCCCGCCGTCTGGCACGAACAGTGCGGCTGGGGCCTCGCCCTCACGCGCCAGTTCCGGCACCCCGATCTCGCACTCCGAACCAGCGCTCGCCCGCACGGTGAGGACGATCTCCGCGCCACGGGCGACCGCGGCTGGCGGGTCAACCGCAAGGGCAATCGGCAGCGACGGCACGGCCGAGGGTGATGGCGTCGGGGAGGGCGAAGGCTCGAGGCCACTGGTGGCAGAGGGCACCGCGCTTGGTCGCGGCGTACTGGTATCCGACTCACCATCGAACAGCGAACCGATTGCGCCGAGGATGATCAGCCCGACGATAAGCGTGCCGCAGCCACCTCTAGTTGTGCGCTGTGATGCACGAATGATGTTCATCAATCAATCGTACGAAAGCGAGATTGCGATGGCGCAACAGGCGAGTGCGAGTGCGCTCACCTCCCAGCCACGTTGGCGTAGGGCGCGCGGCAGACGAGTGCTCAACGTCACTCCCACAACAAGGAGCAGCCCACCAACAGCGAGGAGCACGGGTGAGGCGGTCACTGGCGCACTTACGAGAAGGAGGAGATACGTGAAGCCGTGAAGCAGTGCAATCAAGAGGATCGTTCGCTGTCGGCCGAGCCGCACCACAGCACCATTGGCCCCAACTGATTTATCGAGTTCGCGATCGGCGAGTGCATTCTGGAGCGCAAGGGCACTTCCACCTGGAAGCGCGATCACGCACAGTGTGGCGATTGCGGCGGGGAGTTGTGCCCCTGCGGCGCTCCACGCGAACACCGGAATCAGTGCGACCCCGAGGGCGAACGGAAGAAACGAGATTGGTGTGCGCTTGATTCCTGCGTTGTAGAGATAGCCAAGGGTTGCACCGGCGGCAGCAATCGCCAAGCTCGTAGCGCTGAGCGCAGAGGCCGCTGCTAGCCCTGCCGTTGCAGCAACGACCACCATCACGCGTGCCTCGCGCGGCGAGACGGATCCACCAACGAGTGGCTTCTCTGCTCTCCCCGCATCACTCGCCTGGTCAAGGAGGTCATTCATGGCACCGATGGAGGTATGGATGCCAAGCATGGTGATAGCCGCGAGTGCCGCTTGGGTCGTTGAGCCCCCCGCCGTGGTCGTGAGTGCCGCCGCGATGATCGCGTTGAGGAGCGTTGGCAGCGGATGAGCGAGGCGTAGGAGACCAGCAAGATGAGCCATAAGACGAGCCTACCCTGACAGGAGTAGGATTGCGCCGATGTCTTCTACCCCTGCAATCGTCGTCTCGGACCTCGTCAAGCGCTACAAGGGCGCTGACCGTAACGCTGTAGACGGCGTCTCCTTCTCTGTGGAGCAGGGCTCCCTCTTCGCCCTCCTCGGGCCAAACGGCGCAGGGAAGACCACCACGATCAGCATCCTGACCACCACGCTTGCCGCAACCTCGGGGAGCGTGCAGATCGCCGGGGCCGACCTTGCGCACGACCAGTCAGAGGTGCGCCGCCGCGTCGGCATCATCTTCCAAAAGCCCTCCCTCGACCGCGCCCTGACTGGCGAGGAGAACTTCCGCTTCCAAGCCGCCCTCTACGGCGCCGACGCCTAACGCCCAGCGTTCAGCCTCATGCCGCAGGAGTACCGCAGCCGCGTCGTTGAGCTCGGTGCGCTCGTTGGCCTGGACCGCGACGATCTCTTCAAGAAGATCTCGACCTATTCGGGCGGCATGCGTCGCAAGCTTGAGATTGCCCGTTCGCTCTTGCACAAGCCACAGGTGCTCTTCCTCGACGAGCCGACCGTTGGCCTTGACCCTGAATCGCGCCGATCGGTGGCCGGCTACCTCGATGCCATTCGTCGCAGCGAAGGAACCACCATGGTCCTCACCACGCACTACCTCGATGAGGTCGAGATCGCTGATCAGGTCTGCATCATTGATCGCGGCAAGATCGTTGCGAACGGCACCCCCGCTGAACTCCGCGTGGGCACTGGTGTCACACGCGTAGAACTTGAAGCGGCCGATCGCGTGGCGCTCGGCGCCGAGATTGAGCGCCTGGGCCACACGCCGCAGGTGATCTCTGCCGGTTTCGCGGTTGAGGTGAAGGGTGCCGAACCAGCGCACCAGCTCCTTCGCGACCTGAAGTCGCCACTCACGCGATTCGAAGTGCGCAGCCCAAGCCTTGAAGACGCCTACCTGAAGATCGTTGCCGCAACCGCCGATGATCGTGAAGAGTCGCCACTCGATGACGCGCCGCGACGAGGGTTCCGCCGATGAGCACGCCAACGACCTACTCAGCAACGTCAAAGTTCAGCCTTCGGCGTGAGGTTGCAGCGGCTGGGGCAATCGCTGCCCGCGATGTCACGAAGCTCTTGCGCGACCCGATCCGCCTTGTCGGCGGACTCGTCTTCCCGGCTCTCTTCATCGGCGTTCTTGGCGGTGCCTTCGCCTCAAACTTTGAGTCGCCGGGCATCGAACTGCTCCCATTCATCTTTGCTGGCCAGCTCGCCCAAGGCGTCTGGCAGTCGTCGGCGCTCGGGCTCGTCTCTATTCTTGAGGACCGCGAGAACGACTTCAGCCAAGAGATCTTTGTAGCGCCAATCGGCCGCCGCACGATTCTCGCCGGCAAGATCCTCGGCGAGTCGCTCGTCGCCTTCCCGCAAGCCTTTACGGTGATGGCCTTCGGCATCATCCTCGGCATTCCGCTCACCCTGGCGCAGATTCTCGCGATCATCCCTGCGCTCATCTTGGTCGCCCTCTTCGGTGCCGCATTCGGCGCCCTCATCGTGAGTGTGCTGCCGAATCAGCGCTCGGCGAATCTGCTCTTCCCATTCATCTTCTTGCCGCAGTTCTTCCTGGCTGGTGCCTTCAACCCGATCCGCAACCTGCCGTGGTACCTCGACATCGTCAGCCACATCTCACCGCTGCGCTATGCCGTCGACCTGATTCGCGGCGCCTATTACGGTTACCCGAATGAGGCGGTTCTCGCCGACCCTGCCTGGAACGTTGCCGTGATTACGGTTGCAACGGTCGTCATGCTCTCGATCGGCACCTTCCTCTTCGTTCGCAGCGAACGGAATCGCTAGCTCGATCTAATCCTTACCGCTGCGCTATGTGATAGCGCACCGCTATGGATTACCTATTTCTCCAAGCCAGGCGCACACTCGCCTCAGCGGCACGAATCGCATCGATTCGTTTTCGGATCGACGATCTGGGCCGAGAGCTGGAGGCAGTGATTATGCGCACAACTGCATCACCTACCTGGTATCCGATGGCGGTCGCGATTGGGCGAGTTGTCATCGGTGTGATTTTCCTGTGGGCAGGGTTGGAGAAAGTTATTGGCGGCGCTGGTGAGTGGAGCGCCAAGGGTTTCCTTGCATTCGGCACCGGCGGCACGCTCGGGTGGCCGTTCGTCACTGAAGTGGTTGAGGGAACGGTGTTCAACCCAACCCATGATTTCTGGGTTGGGCTCTCTGCCAATGCGGGCGTGATGAGCGTGATCAACCTTCTCGTGCCATTCGGGCAAGTTGCAATTGGCACGGCGCTGATTCTCGGAATCGCGACGCGCTTCGCCTCTTTCATGGGGGCGCTCATGATGCTCTTCTTCTTCTTCGCCGCATGGGACTTCGCCTACGGCATCGTGAACCAACACCTCACGTACGCCGTCGTAACGTTCGGGCTGGGCGTGATTGGAGCGGGGAACTACTACGGACTTGACGCGGGCCTCGGTGGAAGCCTTCCAGCCGGCATCCGCCGCTGGTTCGCCTCGGGGGATACCGTCGCCGCATAGCGACCTGGTGTTCTTACAGGCCGCGAGGGTCTGGTCGGCGAAAGCTGACCAGACCCTCGTAGTTTTTCCGCACAAATTGAGCAGATTTCGCCTACGGCGCTACTCTTTTGGGCACCAGGCTGAAGTCCAGCCTGCAGAAACGAATAGGGAGGAACCTTCATGGCAACAGCCAAGAAGTCCGCGCCAAAGCGCGCGGCCGCCGCAAGCACCGGGGTTGCAACGACGTTTGCCGCCATTCCGGCCGCTCGCGCGAAGCAGCTCTTTAACTGGAACCGGCTCCTCGTGCTCTTGCACGGGATCCAGGCCACCATCATCTGGTGGATCAGCCCAACGGATGCGCTCGTGCGATTCGAAGGCACATACCCAGTATCGAAGATTGTCGACGGCCAGTTCGTAGGACTTGATTCGGCGAAGGAGCTGCTCATCAGCTTCCCACTCGCCTATCTCGTTGCTGCGTTCTTCCTCCTCTCGGCTTTGGCGCACTTCCTGGTCGCCTACCCGTTCCGCAAGCGCTACGAGAGCTGGCTCGCACGCGAGTTCAACCCAATGCGCTGGGCTGAGTACGCGTTGAGCTCAACGCTCATGATCGTCGGTATTGCATCGCTGAGCTTCATCACTGATGCTGGCGCACTCATCGCGATTGCGGTCTGCAACGCCTCGATGAACCTCTTCGGTTGGTCGATGGAGGAGGCGAACATTGGGCGCAAGAACGTGCAGTGGAGCCACTACATCTTCGGCTGCATCGCCGGCATCGCGCCGTGGATTGCACTGTTCACGACCGTCGGTCTTTCGCTGGCCAACTGGCCAACGGGCATTGGGCCAAATGGCCGCGACCTTGAAGCGTTCAAGCCGGTGTTGATCACGATCTATGTGAGCCTCTTCATCAGCTTCAACATCTTTGCGGTGAATATGGTGTTGCAGCGCCTCAAGGTTGGAAAGTGGGCTGACTACCTTCACGGTGAGCGCAGCTACATGATCCTCTCGCTCGTGGCGAAGACGCTTCTTGCATGGCAGGTTTGGACCGGAGTGTTCATGCCCGCCTGATCGCGCAACGTCTGCGCTTTGCGATCGGACCTCTCTCCAGGCTGGAGGGGGGTCCGATCTCTGTAGATGAAGTAGAGGAGCGCGAAGAGCAGAATCCAGACCACGTCAACGAAGTGCCAATAGATCGAGGATGCTTCGACCATGTCGTGGTGCTCTGCTGAGAACTGGCCGAGGCTGCCGCGATAGAGGCAGACGGCGAGCATCAGCACGCCACCAAGAACGTGCGCACCGTGGAAGCCGGTCAGCACATAGAAGGTGCTGCCAAAGACGCCATCGGAGATGCCGAAGCCGATCTGCGTGTAGTCGTACACCTGACCGATGAGGAAGACCACGCCCAGCGCTACGGTGATTGCGAGTGCGCGATTCATTCCCTGTCGATCACCCTTACGAATTCGCCAAACGGCGAACTGACAGGTGACGGAGCTCAAGACGAGCAGCGCAGTCATGATTGCAGGGAAGAGCGCCTCGCTATGCAGTTCAAACGCAGGATTCCCCTCGGGCGGCCAAACGCTTGCTGACGTTCGCAGGTTGAAGTACGCGGCGAAGAGCCCGGCGAAGAACATGATCTCTGAGACGATGAAGAGGAGCATCCCGAGGACCGGGTTGCCGAGCCCCTTCTTGCCGTGGCCCGCCGCATGCCCAGCGGCGTGACCAGCCACTGGAGTTTGCACTGATGGCGCGACGGCGCTATCGCTCATTTGTGGTCTGCACCTTGGCCATGGCGCGCATCAAAGAGTGGGCGCTCCGAGGTGATTGGTGGCAACTTGTCGAAGTTCCATGCAGGTGGTGGAGACGAGGTTGCCCACTCCAGGGTGTTCGCCTCCCACGGGTCATCACCAGCTCGCTCACCGTTGCGCAGGCTGATGTACACGTTCCAGAAGAGTGGCAGCAACGAGATGCCGACCAAGATGCCACCGATCGTGGCGGCGAGGTTCAGGTCGTTCCAGCCAGCCGTAGGCGAATAGTCGGCGATACGGCGTGGCATGCCGGCGAGGCCCAGCGCATGCATCGGCAAGAAGGTGAGGTTGAGCCCCACCATCATGAGGACGAAGTGCAGTCGACCAAGGCCCTCATCGAGCATGCGCCCAGTCATCTTTGGGAAGTAGAAGTAGAACCCAGCCATGATCGCCACGAACGAGCCACCGAAGAGCACGTAGTGAATGTGCGCAACGATCCAGTAGGTTGCGTGAATGGCGTAGTCAACAGGTACCGAGGCGCTGAAGACGCCGTTGATTCCACCGATCAGGAACATGCTGAGGAAGCCCAGCGCGAAGAGCATCGGCGTGGTGAAGGTGATCTGGCCGCGCCACATGGTGGCGATCCAGTTGAAGAACTTCACCCCGGTTGGGACCGCGATGAGGAAGGTCATCACCGAGAAGAAGGGCAGGAAGACGCTCCCTGTCGTGAACATGTGGTGCGCCCAGACGCTGAATCCGAGTGCGCCGATGCCGGCGGTGGCGAAGACGAACGCCTTGTAGCCGAAGAGCGGCTTGCGGCTAAAGACTGGGATGATCTCGGAGATCACACCCATTCCTGGCAACACCATGATGTACACCGCTGGGTGGGAGTAGAACCAGAAGATGTTCTGCCACAGAATGGCCGAGCCGCCGAGCGTTGGATCAAAGAAGGCTCCGCCAAAGTTTCGGTCGATGAAGAGCATCACTAGTGCGCTGGTCAGAACTGGCGTGCCCATGAGTACAAGCACGCTGGTGACCAGCACCGTCCACACCAGGATTGGCATGCGGAAGAGCGTCATGCCCGGCGCGCGCATGCGGAAGACCGTGACCATGAAGTTGACGGCGCCGAGGATGGAGCTCGTTCCAACCAGAATGAGGGCAACGATCCAAAGGTTCATACCGGGGCCTGGGCTGTACTTCAGGTTGCTGACTGGTGGATACGCTGTCCAACCGGCATCTGCCGCGCCGCCGAGGAGGAATCCTGAAGCCGCAACGAGCCCAGAGAACGGAACCATCCAGAAGCTGAGCGCATTGATGCGCGGGAAGGCCATGTCTGGTGCGCCAATCATGAGCGGCACCACGTAGTTGCCGATCGCCGCAAGGAACGGAATGATCACCCAGAAGATCATGATTGAGGCGTGCATCGTGAAGAGTTGGTTGTACGAGGACTCGTCGAGGAACTGCAGCCCTGGCATCGCGAGCTCGGCGCGAACGCCGAGCGCCAAGAGGCCACCGATCGCCAAGAAGATGAATGACGAGATCGTGTAAAGGATGCCGATCTTCTTATGGTCGGTCGTCGTCAGGTAGTCATAGAGCGCCGACGGAGCTGACTTCCGTGCCACTGCTGAGTTCGTTGCCATCTTCTCTCCCCCTTACGGCTGCGCTACGACGCCAGTCATCGGACCGGCGGCGGCTGGCTCTTCCTTCGGTCGCGTCTCTTCGATCCAGGCGTCGTACTCAGCGCGTGTCACCACGCGCACGGTGAAGCCCATCTGGTGGTGCAGCAACCCGCAGAAGGCCGAGCACTGACCGGTGAAGGTGCCGAGCTTGTTCGGCGTGAACTCGAAGTAGTTGGTCTTGCCAGGCACCATGTCGCGCTGGAAGAGGAACTGCGGAATGTAGAAGCCGTGGTTCACATCTTGCGCAACCAGGGTGATCTCAATGCGCTCGTTGATCGGCACAACCATCTCGGGGTAAGCCGTGGCGGCACCAAAGATTTCGATCTTCTCCGCTGGATAGGCGAACTTCCACTGCCACTGATAGCCGACCACCTCAATCTTGACCGCTACGTTCTCTGGCTGGCGCGCATCAACAATGTTGAGCACACGAGCTGAGGCGAAGAAGAGGGCGATGACGACAATGAGCGGAATCACCGTCCAAACGATCTCAAGGGCGAGGTTGCCGTGGGTCTGGACTGGGAGGGTGGAGTCGCCCGGCTTCCGGCGGTAGCGAATCACCGACCAAATGATCAGCCCCTGAACCAAGACGAAGACGACCGCCGCTACGGCGAAGACCAGGTTGTAGAGATCTCGAATCTCGAGTGCCTCGTCGGTCACGGCTGGCGGGGGGAAGGCAGACTCGCAGCCGCTCGCAATGAGGGCAACGGCGGCGAGACCGAGCAGCACCGAGAGTTTCTTCATGGTTGAGATGATACGCGCCCTCGGCGGGGGGCGCTCCGACGCTATCCCGAGTGCGTAGGTCGGATTCCGGGCGTCAGCCCTCGGTATGGGCGGGCTGGGCGTGGACGCGGGCAATGCCAGAGGCCAGCAGCGGGAGGGGGCCCAAGATGATCCCAGCCGCCCCCGCAAAGAGGGCGGCGCGGAGCCCAAAGTTCTCGGCGATGACCGAGCCGATCAGGGCTCCTAGTGGAAGGCCGAGCAGCATCACCGTTTTCATTGAGGCGTTCATGCGCCCGAGCAGTCGAGCTGGGGTGATCAACTGTCGATAGGTCACCTGGTTAACGTGGAAGAGCCCTGCCCCAAAGAAGGCGACGAACTGCGTGAGAATTGCGAGCGCTGCAATCAGTGGCACCCCCATGGATCGGTCGAGGAGCGCAAAGCCCAGTGGCATCACCGGCAAGATAAAGCCACCGAGAACCAGCGTACGTCCCATTCCGAGCCACCGGACCACCTTGGCGTTGACGATGGTGCCTACCACAATGCCGATCGTCCCCGCGCCAATCACAAATCCGATCAGCTCGGTCGGTAGTGCCAACTCACGTCGCGCATACGCAATGATCAGCGGGCCGCTCGCCAAGCCGCCGAAGAAGTTGAAGATGAGGGCGGCAAGTGCGTTGCCACGCAGGTGCGGGTGCTGCACCACCCACGCGAGTCCTTCGCGCATCTCTCGCAAGAGGCTTCGCTCCTCTACCTCTCTCTCGGTAAAGGTAGGTGCCTGCTCAACATGACGAACACGCTGCACCATCAGCGCAGAAACGAGGAAGCTTAGTGAATCAATCACGAGGGCAATGGGGCCAGTGAGGCGCGCGACTGCGATTCCCGCAAGGGCCGGGCCCGCGACGCCAGTGGCCGACTCCATCGCCATGAGGCGGCCGTTTGCGACGCCGAGTTGTGGTCCGCGCAGAATGGCCGGCAGATACGACTGATGTGCAACGTCGTACAGCAGCGAGCAGGCACCAATAAGGAAGAGCACGACGAGCAAGATGGGCATGCTCAAGATGTTGAGCACGTAGCAGAGCGGCACGATGAGGAGCAGCCCGGTTCGTGCGATGTCGGTGGCGATCAGCACCGGACGACGCGTTCGACGATCAAGGAGTGCCCCTGCAGGGAGTCCAAGCAACACGAAGGGGATGAGGTAAGCCAACTCAAGCAGCGCGATTGAGCCGTTGCTTGCGTTGATGACGTCGATGGCAATCAGTGGGAAGGCGATGTGTGAAACCTGCGAGCCGAGTGAGCTGATCCCCTGCGCGCCGAAGAGGAGGCGTACGTCGGCGTTCTGGAACGGATCGTCGACGGCGAGGCGAAGGCGCGAAAAGGGGTTTCTCATTGGGCGATGATAGGCGGCACGCCGCCGCCCCGCGTATGATCTGTGCATGCCAGCAGTGACCGTTCCCGACATTACGCTTCTTGCGCGAACGCCCGTCGCCGACCTGCTCACCGCACGGCCGCGACCGGTGATTTCGCTCAGCACGGCGCCGAGCGGCTTTGAGGGCGAAGGCTTCCCCGTGCGCCGCGCCTTCATGGGCGCGCCGCTGGCGGCAATCGATCCATTCATCATGCTCGACCAGATGGGCGAGGTGGAGTACGCCCCCGGCGAACCGAAGGGGACGCCATGGCATCCGCATCGCGGATTTGAGACGGTCACCTACATGCTCGACGGAATCCTTGATCACCGCGACAGCAACGGTGGTGGTGGACGCATCAGCGATGGCGACACGCAGTGCATGACCGCCGGCGGCGGCATTCTGCACATTGAGACACCACCAGAATTCTTAGTCGCAAGTGGCGGCCTCTTCCACGGCTTCCAGCTCTGGGTGAATCTGCCGCGCGCCAAGAAGTGGTCACCACCCGCCTACCAAGACATTCGCTCGAGCGAGGTCAAGCTCCTTGCCTCACCCGATGGCGGCACGCTCCTTCGCCTGATTGCCGGTGACGTTGGTGGTCACAGTGGACCAGGATCCACGCAAACACCGATCGCGCTGGTGCACGCCACGTTGCAGCCTGGCGCCGAACTCGACCTGCCGTGGCGCCCCGACTTCAATGCGCTCGTCTACGCACTCTCGGGTCGCGGCGCGGTTGGCGCCGAGCGCGTCGGCATTCAGGCGGGACAACTCGCCGTCTACGGCGCCGGTGATCGCATCGTCGTAAAGGCATCGGAGCATCAGGACCAGCGCACTCCCGCACTCGATGTGCTGATCCTTGGCGGTCTCCCCATTAAGGAGCCGGTCGCCTGGCTCGGGCCGTTCGTCATGAACACGCGCGACGAGGTGGTGCAGGCGTTTGAGGATTACCAGGCTGGGAAGCTCGGCGTGATCCCTGCCGCCCATAGCAACCCACACAACACGCCAACAAGCGTCGTGGAATCGGGACACGAATAGGGGTGGAGATCTTTCTCCTCGGCGCCGCCCTCGCCTTCTCCATCAACATTGAACTCGGCGTCGTCAACGTCATGATCGTTCGTACCGCGATTGATCGCGGCGCATGGCCCGCCCTTCTTATAGGACTTGGCTCCTGTATTGGCGACGTGATCTGGGCCTGTGCTGGTGCGCTCGGCGTCAGCGCACTGCTCCAGTGGCCGCCAGCGGCATGGATCCTCTGGCTCGGCGGGAGCGCGATCCTCTGCTGGTTCGCCGCCGCTGCACTCCGTGATGCGGTGCGCGGCGGCTCCATTGATGACTCATCCCCACTCCGTCGCGCCACCGGACTGCGTGCCGTTGGCCTCGGCCTTGGCGTCGCTCTCAGCTCCCCCACGCTGATCCTCTGGACCGCCACGGTTGGCGGCAGCGTCGTTGCCTCACAGGCAACGAGTATTGCCGGATTCATTCCGTTTATCTCTGGATTCGCGACGGCGGCGGTGTTGCACTCCGTTGTGCTCGCCGGTGTCGTCGGCGCAACGCGGCGCTTCACTGGACCGCGCACCATTCGCGCAGTCTCTCTGGTCTCTGCACTGATGTTCGCCGCGTTTGCGATTGGGATCTTTGTTGACGGCGCAAACCGTCTTGCGTTGCCACTACTCGCGGGGAACTAGTCCGAGCGCGTTAGGAGTTGATCGGCTCCGCGTTCTTTGCGGCGATCTTCAGCAGATCACGCGTTAGCCGCTCCATCTCACTCGCCGGCAGCGCGCTGCCAAATCGATCCGCAACTGCAGCGAGGTGCCCTGGTGCAGCCCCCTTGAATGCACGCAGGCCAAGCGGCGTGAGCGTTGCCCAGTGCACGCGGCCATCTTCGGTACAGCGGCGTCGTGTCACCCAGCCATTAACGGCGAGTCGGTCGATACGACGCGTGAGGCCGCTCTTAGAAATGAGTGCGGCATCAGCAAGTTCGCTCATGCGGAGCCGGTACTCCTCGGATCGAACGAGCTGCGCCATCACATCGAAGTCGGCGAGGCTCATGCCTGAGGAATCCATTAGTTCTGAAGAGAGCGCACGCGTCACGCGGCCGTAGGCGGTGAGCAGAGCGATCCACGCTTTCGCAACGGTGGGGTCAAGGAGCTTTGACGCGTCGGTACCGAGCACTGCGGAGAGTGCTTCAATTTCGGCGCTCACGGGTTTGCCTGTTGTTGCCATTGCTTGCAATAGTTGCACTTGCAATCAATTCGGTCAAGGGGTATGGTTGTGCCTGCAACTACCTGAGCGTTTGCACGGGAGTTGAGTTGAAGGAGGCCACGATGTCAGCAGCACGATTCAAGCAGGTGGCGGATAGCGCC
>CAJABS010000105.1 GCA_903938075.1 uncultured Chloroflexota bacterium
CAGAGTCCATGCCCGAATACAAAGGGGGGCCACTCGATGCCGACCGCGGCCCTGGCCTCGGCTGCTTCTGGATTCAGGCGGTGGCACTTGTCATCGCGATGATCCTGGCTCCACTCTCGGCGGTGCTGAACTGGCCCGCCCCGATCGCGATCGGGCTCCTCTTCCTTGTGGTGATCCTGCTGCTCCTCGTGGGGCAGACCTCAATCTTCCTGCTGCGCCTTGTGGCTGCTGACCGGAAGGGGCGCCGTGCACCGATGCGGAGCGCCACCAAGACGGTTGGGCAGCTCGAGGATGAGGCAAAGGGCGACAAGGGGAGCGGCGGCGTGGGAGAATCTCGCTGATGCCAGTACTTGCTACCTACTTCTCGATTCGACGGGGGCGCGACCCCTTCTTTAAGTTTTTCATGCGCACCCTCTTCCCGCGCACGGTGAAGGAGTATGAGAAGAAGTTCGGTATCAAATTCATCGGCTGGTACAACGTGGCGCACGGTTGGGACTTTGACAACGTGATCATGTTTGACCTCCCCGACTACGGCACCCTCGACAAGCTCGAGGCCGACGAATCCTCACGCGCCCTCGGCCATCGTGCCGGCGAGTGGATGTTTGAGCGCCATCACTCCATGTTCCTACGCGAGCGACTCTCTTCAGACTTGGAGTACACGGGCTGATGATCTTCGGACGAAAGCCAAAGGTTGAGGCCACTCCTGCCGAAGGGGCACCCGCGATCTCGCAAGATCTTGCGCGTCGTTACGCCGACGCTGCAGAAGCGGCAGGCTCTGAGCGACTTCTGGCGATTGAACATGCAACGGAGCGACTCGGTCGCTACCTGCGCGACCATCGGTCAGTGATTCTGACAGCTGGGCCACTCACGCTTGCTGGAACAGCTGAAGCACCAGAGTTGGTGCTGGAGCAAGAGGGTGGTTTCACCATGAGCTCAACCGATGCCGAGGGCGTGGTCTCAATGGACCGAGTCAGCATCTCTGAGGTGGTGGAGCTCTGGGGTGCCGCTGACCTCTACGACCGCATCGAAGCGGCGCTGCGTGCAGCCGCTGGACTTGCGCCACGACCAACAGGGGCGATCGTGGCGGGCCTCGGCGTGGCCGGGGACGACCGCGCGTCGGTCTGATCCTCGATGGGCAGCGCGCCCGTCGCCGGTGAACTTCTTGCGATTGGCGAACTAGCCCCTGGTCGAATCGCGCTTGAGTTTCGCGCGCCATCCCTTATTGCTGCTCTCCGTCCAGGTCATGCGCTCCACCTGGTGCGTCCGGAATCGGGTGGCTATCGCGTGCGGCGCGTCGCCCCGGTCTCGCGCGTTGACCTGCTTCGCGGAAGCGTTGAGGTAGCACTACAGCCCCGCGCGGATGGGGGGCAGGATGCGCTCGCTGGGCTGCGCGTTGGCGAGGTGATCGAGCTGATTGGACCGATCGGTCAACCAATCCTCATCAATAAGGCCACGATGCGTCTGCTGCTCATCACCGATGGCGAAGGGTTCGCCTGGGTCCGCGCGCTGGCAATCGCCGCAACGAGTGCAGGGATCAGCGTGACGATGCTTCAGCAGGCGGAGACAGGGGGCGACCTACCGCCAGCCAGCCTCCTCCCCGACGTTGTAGAGATTGTCGTCGCTACAAGTGATGGCAGCATCGGCCATCGCGGCACTGTCGCCGACCTGCTCGCCGAGTACGTCTCATGGGCGGATCAGGCGGTTGTTGCAGGCGGCGCAGATCTTCGTGCCGCTGCAACTTCTGCGGCGCTTCGTCGGCGCACAGCAGATCGCACCACGGCGAGCGGCAAACCTGCGCGCACACGAACGGCACCGGCCGGTAGCCGTGCGCCGTGGCTCCAGGCTCTGCTGGCACACGAGATTGGCTGCGGCATTGGTGCCTGTGGCGGCTGCACCGTGGCAACGCGCGCCGGTCAGGTGCGCCTCTGTCGCGAGGGTCCAGCGGTGGACGCGACCGGCTCCGCATCGAAAGGTGGCGCATAAGTGCCCCCACGAAAGCGTGCAAAGACCGCTGCGCCGCGTACCAGCCGAACCGCACAAGCGGCAGAAACGGTGAACGAACGCGTCAATCCGCTCACCGTTGATCTTGCCGTCACGCTCGGTGCCGAGCATCCGTTGCGCCTTGAGCGACCGATCGTTGTCGCCAGCGGGCCACTCGGCTTTGGCAACGAGGCTGGTGGCGCGATTGATCTGCGAGACGTTGGCCTCTTTGTTGTGCGTGGCATCTCGCTGCGGCCGCGATTTGGCGGCCTCATGCCGCGGCTCGTAGAGGTTCCTGGCGGCCTGATGCATGCGGTGAACCGCGAGAATCCTGGTGCGGATGAGGTGATCG
>CAJABS010000106.1 GCA_903938075.1 uncultured Chloroflexota bacterium
GAGCTTCTCAACCACGAGCGGCTCTTCCGGCAGGGCTGCAATCACGGCGCGTCGGGCCGAGAGGCCACCCTTCTTGGCGAGCGTAATGATCTGCTCAACCTGCGGGCGAATCTCCTTGGCCTTGGCCTCAGTCGTCTGAATGCGCTCGTAGCGCAGCACCGACACGATCAAGTTCTTGTACAGCGCGAGGCGGGGCCCCTGCTTGCGGGAGAGCTTACGTCCGCCAATCGCGTGCGAAGTCATTAGGCCTTCTCCTCTTCGTCGTCGCTCTCATCCTCGTCGAAGATGGCGTCGGCAGGAATCGTGCTCTCTGGCACATCGAAGCCGCGCTCAACGAGCTTCTCGCGAACCTCGTTGAGGCTCTTCTGGCCGAAGTTGCGCAACTTGAGAAGCTCCATCTCGCCGCCATCAAGGGCGGTGAGGAGCTGACGAACCTTGAGGATGCCCGCGCGCTTCAGTGCGTTGTAGGCGCGCATTGGAAGATCAAGGTCTTCAATGGAGAGGTCGAGCAGGTTCCCGCCGGCCTCTGCCGCTGGCGCGGCCACTGGGGCCTCGCCGAGACCGGAGAAGGCGGTGAACTGACCAACGAGGATTGCCGCAGCCTTGCGAACCGCTGCCTCTGGCGTAATCGTGCCATCGGTCTCGATCTCAAGGATGAGCTTCTCGCGGTCGACGTCCTGGCCGACGCGCGTGTTCTCAACGGTGAAGTTGACCTTGCGGACTGGGGTGAAGATCGCGTCAACGCTCATCACGCCACGTGGTCGTACTTCGCCTTCAGGGTCTGCATCAACGCGGTCCGACGAAACGTACCCAACACCGGTCTCAACAACGAGGGTGGCCTCAATGGCCGCCTTGTCGGAGTCAAGCGTTGCAAGCACCAGCTCTGGGTTGACGATCTCAACCTGGCCGTTCGGCTTGATGTCGCCAGCGGTGACCGGACCTGCCCCCTTCTTTGAAAGGGTGAGCTCGATGCGCTCCTTGGCGAAGCTGCGAAGTCGAATCTTCTTAACGTTGAGGAGGATCTGCACGACGTCCTCACGAACGCCTGGCAGCGAGGAGAACTCCTGCATGACGCCATCGATCTGTACGGCGGTGACGGCAGCACCTTCCAGCGATCCGAGGAGGACGCGGCGTAGTGCGTTGCCGAGGGTGACGCCGTAGCCTGGCGCGAATGGGCCAGCCTCGTACTTGCCGTACGAGCCAAGCTCCTCGAGCGGGGCGATCTTGGTGGTCAGTGCATCGGACATGTTCTCTCTCCCTCTTACCGCGAGTAGAACTCGACGACGAGTTGTTCATTGAAGTCGCCCGGCATCTGATCGCGCCGCGGAGCAGCGACCACCGTACCGGTCAACTTGGTGGCATCCACGCGGAGCCACTCCTGCATGCCATTTCCTGCAAGGGAGCCTGCGGCCTCCTTGAATGGCCCGATGTCGGCTCGACCTTCGCGAACCGTAATGACGTCGCCTGGCTTCAACGAATACGACGGAATGTTGACCGCCTGCCCGTTGATCGATAGGTGGCCGTGCGTAATCAACTGGCGTGCCTGGTCGCGCGAGGTGGCGAGTCCGAGGCGGTAGACGACGTTGTCGAATCGCAGCTCAAGGAGGCGGAGCAGGTTCTCACCCGTCACGTCGGTGCCGCGCTCAGCAGCCTCGAAGAGGCGGCGGAACTGGGTCTCACCAATGCGATAGACGCGGCGCATCTTCTGCTTCTCGCGAAGCTGGAGGCCGTAGTCACCAACCTTGCGGCGGCGCATCATGTGCATGCCTGGAGGGGTTGGGCGCTTCTCGAATGAGCACTTCTTCGTATAGCAGCGCGCGCCCTTCAAGAAGAGCTTCGCGCCCTCTCGACGGCACTGGCGGCAGACTGGTCCGGTATCTCGACCCATGCTTCTACTCCCCTAGACTCGGCGCTTCTTTGGAGGACGGCAGCCATTGTGTGGCAGCGGCGTCACATCGGTGATTGCAGTGATGTCGAGGCCTGCGGTCTGCAGACCACGGATTGCCTGCTCGCGTCCGGCGCCTGGTCCCTTTACGAAGACGGCAACGGAGCGAAGTCCGTGCTCCATCGCCTTGCGTGCAGCTGCCTCAGCTCCGAGCGATGCGGCGTATGGCGTGCTCTTGCGCGAGCCCTTGAAGCCTGCGACGCCGCCCGAACCCCACGAAAGCACCGCACCGGTCAGGTCGGTGATCGAGACGAGGGTGTTGTTGAACGACGCGGCGATGTGCACGTGGCCCACGGGCACGTTCTTCTTCTCGCGGCGTCGAACCTTCGGTGCGCGCTTCTTCTTCTCTTCAGCCATCTCTCTACCTACTTCTTCTCAATCTTCTTGCCGGCCACGGTCTTGCGTGCGCCACGGCGCTGTCGTGCATTCGTCTTCGTGCGCTGTCCGCGCGACGGAAGGTTCTTGCGATGTCGCGTCCCGCGATAGGTGCCGACTTCGATCAGGCGCTTGATGTTCATGGCGATCTCGCGTCGAAGGTCACCCTCGACCTTGCGGCCCTTATCGATGACTTCGCGGAGGCGGTTGACCTGGTCTTCCGTGAGGTCACGTACGCGCGTGTCGGGATTGATGGAGGTCTGCGCCAAGATCTTCTGGCTGGTGGTCAGGCCAATGCCGAAGATGTAGGTAAGGGCGATCTCAACACGCTTCTCGCGCGGAATATCAACGCCTGCAATACGAGCCATCAGTTAACCCTGTCGCTGCTTGTGCTTTGGGTTTTCGCAAATGACCATGACGCGACCGTGCCGCTTAATCACGAGGCACTTGTCGCATCGAACCTTGACTGACGCAGATACTTTCACTCGTTCTCCTGCTGTGAGCGGCGCACCGCTCGTGCTGCTACTTCAACCGGTAGGTGATCCGACCCTGGGTCAGATCGTATGGCGAGAGTTCGACCTTCACCCGATCACCTGGAAGGATTCGGATGAAATTCGTCCGAAGCTTTCCACTGATATAGGCGCGGATCCGGTGGCCGTTTTCGAGCTCAACCACGAACGATGTGTTCGGTAGCGGCTCTACAACGGTCCCCTCGACCTCGATCGAATCCTTCTTCGCCAACAAACCCCCGATCAGAACGCGTTACTGGATCTCGGAAGACCGAGACGGCGCGCTACGGAGTCCGCAGACGCGCGAAGGGAGACAATAGCAGAGCCCCACGATCCCCGCACATAGGGGGCGTTCATGACCCCCTCGTCAGGATGGTGGAGCCCCCCGCCACGATGGCGATGCTGTCCTCCCAGTGGGCCGCGAGGCCTCCATCAATTGTTACAACCGTCCACTCGTCATCCATGACCCCAACCTCGGGTGAGCCGAGGGTGAGCATCGGCTCGATCGCCAAGCAGTGCCCCTCCGCCAGGGTCAAGCTCTTCCGGCCAGTGCGGTAGTTGGGCACCTGTGGGGCCTCGTGCATGGCACGGCCGATGCCATGGCCAACATAGGGACGGACAATCCCGTACCCCGCCCGAAGGGCGACATCCTCAATGGCGCCAGAGATCTCTTCAATGGTGGCCCCTGGTCGGGCGGCGGCGATGCCGGCATCCAGCGCCTCACGGGTCACCGCCACCAGACGCTTCGCCTCCGGGGAGCCCTCGCCGACCACAAAGCTGCGTGCCCCGTCGGCATGCCAGCCGTCCCAGATGGCCCCCGCGTCAATAGAGACGAGCATCCCCTCCTTGATCTCGCGGTCACCAGGGATGCCGTGGACGACCTCACTATCGAGCGAGATACAGATAAAGGCGGGGAAGCCGTGGTACCCCTTGAAGTTCGAGGTGGCGCCGTGGCGCGCAATGCAGCGCTCCGCGATCGCATTGAGCTCCGCCGTGCTCGCCCCTGGAATCGCCGCCTCCTGAATCAGTTCATGAATCTCAGCAACGATGTCGCCCGCCCGGCGCATCAAGGCAATCTCGCTCGGGCTCTTGCGCGTGATCGCACCCATGGTTAGGCCGTCAGCCCAGCGGCCGCAGCGGCGACAGCAAGGCGGCCCTGGACCTCGTCGATGGCTCCAACACCGTTCACCTCAGTGAGTCGGCCAGATGCGCGGTAGAGCTCAACCACGGAGTCAAGTCCGGCAAGCTGATTCGCCAATCGAGCCGCAACAGTCTCCGGCGCGTCGTCGCTTCGCGTGATCAGCGCCGAACCGCACACGTCGCAAACGCCAGCGCTCTGCGGCGGGCGGCTGAGCAAGTGATAGGAGCGGCCGCACGAGGGGCAGACGCGCCGTGCGGTGAGACGCTCTTCAAGGATCGCACGGTCAACTTTCAGGAGTACGGCGCTGATCGCGCGGCCACTCGCCGCATACGCGGCATCAAGCGCTGCCGCCTGTGCTGGATTGCGCGGAAAGCCGTCCAGGATGACGCAACTTGCTGCGTCTGGCTTGGCGAGACGCGCTTGGATCATGTTGATCGTGACTTCGTCGGGAACCAGCTGTCCAGCATTGATGAACTGCTGTGCGGCAAGGCCGAGCGGCGAGCCAGCTGCAATCTCTGCACGGAAGAGGTCGCCAGTCGCAACGTGGGCTGCCCCCGTTGCTGCGGAGAGTGCCTCCGCTTGCGTCCCCTTCCCTGCGCCTGGGGCGCCGAGAAGGACGAGGATCACTTGATAAAGCCCTCGTAATTTCGCATCAGCATCTGCGCCTCGAGCTGCTTCATCGTCTCCACCACAACGCTCACTGCGATCAGAAGACCAGTGCCGCCGAGGCTTACGCCGAGGCCGCCGAGATCACCGAAGAGTGTGCCGAGCGCATACGGCGAGACTGCAACGAGACCCAAGAAGAGCGACCCGAGCAGCGTGATGCGTGTCACTACCTTGCCGAGGTACTCCTGCGTTGGCATCCCTGGACGAATGCCCGGGATGTAGCCACCGTTCTTGCGCAGCTGATCAGCGGTTTCGTCAGGCTTGAAAGTGAAGGCGGTGTAGAAGTAGGTGAACGCCACCGTCAGGATGAAGTAGAACGGCAGGTAGACCAACTCGTTCTGTGGTCCAAGTGTGTCGACGATCCACTGCGCACCAGCCTTCACCCACTCAACCTCTGAGGCGGTGAAGTACCCAGCGATCTGCGCCGGGAAGAGCAGGATGCTCATGGAGAAGATGATTGGGATCACGCCAGCCTGATTCACCTTGAGTGGAAGGAACGTGCGGCCACCCTGGTAGACGCGATTGCCACGGACGCGGCTCGCATACTCGACCGGAATGCGTCGCTGACCTTCGGTGATCAAAATGATCGCGGCAACTGCGGCAGCGCCGAGCACCAAGAAGGCGAGGAGCACTGCGATGTCTGGTGCGCTGAAGAACTCTTGGATCGCACCCGGCACGCGGCCGATGATGCCAGCGAAGATGATGAAGCTGATTCCATTGCCGATCCCGCGCTCGGTGACAAGCTCGCCGATCCACATGAGGAGCAGCGAACCCGTTGTGAGGATGACGATCTGCACGAGAGTCTCTGGGCTCGCAAGGTCGAATCGGGTCGTGAGGACATCCTGGCTGTTAAGGAGCGCGAGGAAGGCGTAGCTCTGCAGCGCCGCGAGCGGCACGGTCAGGTAGCGGGTGTACTGGTTGATCTTGTTGCGGCCGTACTCACCCTCGCGGCTGAGTTCGATCAGGCGCGGCACCACGCCGCTCATGAGTTGCATGATGATCGAGGCGTTGATGTATGGGTTCAGGCCCAAGCCGACGACGCTGAATCGTGCGAGCCCACCACCTGAGAAGAGGTCAAGGAGGCCGAAGAGGAAGAGGAAGAACCAGCGTGCAGCAGCGATTCATCGAACGCCGCCTCCGGCGCAAGCGAGTCCCAGCTGGGCAAGATCTCGGGGTCAATCGAGGCGATACCGTTGATGTCTCCGTAGATC
>CAJABS010000107.1 GCA_903938075.1 uncultured Chloroflexota bacterium
CGGCGAGGAGCAGCGGGAGGGCAACGAGGAGCGCTGCGCTCTGTCGGAGGGGTGGAGTTAGGCGAGGGCCGAGATGGGGCAACACCTCGTGAGGATACTGCCCTCGCCTACGCCTCATAATAGAACAGGCGTTCTACTTGCGCAAGGGGGCTATCCCGGGAGGGTGGCGAGCACCAGCCCCACGGCTAGGGCGCCCAGGCCGATCACCTGAGGTCGGCGCAGTCGCTCGCGGTACCCAAAGAGGCCACCGAGCACAACGATGATTGGGCCGAGCGAGCTAAGCAGCGAGACCGCCCAGGTTGGCCCCTGCTCAAGCGCCGCGGCAAAGATGAAGAAGGCGAGGGTGTCGCCCACCCCGACGAGTGCGGCGAGTGCAAATCCAACTCGGTCGAGGCGCTGCCCCTCCCCCAGCAGATCGTGCCGCCCCCACTTCGGTAGTCGAGCGCGGTACTTGTAGAGGACGAAGAAGATCGCCCAGACCGTCACGATGTTGCCGAGTCTCGAGAGGGCGATCGCGGTGCTCCAGCCGTACGCCTTGATTGGAATCGTCAGCAGCACGGTGATGATCGCGAAGAAGAGGAGACCGACCAGCGCAAAGGCCACGCCAGGGCTCGCCAGTGAGGCGCGTCGATCGCGACCGCTGCCCGTGGTCTGAAGGCCGAGCAGGCTGATGCCGATGCCGACCGCAATCACGCCGGCCACGTGGGTGGGTGCGAGGCGCTCATTCAGGAAGATTACTGCAAGGAAGGCGGCGAGTGCGCCGTAGGCCGAGATCGTCGGCGAGACGACGCTGAGTGGCCCGAGTCGGAATGCGGTGAAAACGCCGATGTATGCGACGCCCGCCGCGACGCCGAGGAGCAGCGTGCCGCCAACGATCGTAGGGTCGTAGTTCGTGGTCAGAGCACCGCGCGCAATGGCGACCGCGCCAGCAAGAACCAGCGACGTAGAGACCGCGATCACCACCACGCGAAGTGAGCCGATTCGGCGTCCGACATAGCTCGTGACGAGGTCGGTCGCGCCCCACATGGCGGCAGAGATCAGGGCGAGGACGAGTGGGTTCATCGCTAGATGCTAGCCGTCGGCGTGGTATTCTGCCGCTCCGCTGGGGCTGTAGCTCAATTGGTAGAGCGCGACATTCGCATTGTCGAGGTAAGGGGTTCGAATCCCCTCAGCTCCACCAGCCCCCTCACAGCGCAGGAGTGTGTGATGGCCGTAGCGAAACCTCGACCCACCGCACCAACAGTCGCTACCTATATCGGTGCACTTCCCGCTGCCGATGCGAAGAGCCTGCGCCGCCTCCGGGATGCCATCCTGGCTGCTGCACCGGGTGGCAAACAGGAGATCTCGTACGGGGTCCCTGGCATCCGCTTTCCGAACGGCTCACGCATTCACTTCGGCACGCGACGGGGAGGGCTCAGCCTCTATGCCGGATACACCTATCGGCTCTTCACTTCAGAACTCGCCGACTTCACCATCGCTGGGACGACGATCCACTTCACCGCCGACCATC
>CAJABS010000108.1 GCA_903938075.1 uncultured Chloroflexota bacterium
CAGACCGACCTGGGTTCGGTCTGGGACAAGACCGAGCGCGTGGCATCACTTGCCGGGCACATCGGTGCGCAGCTTGGCGCCGATGCGGCGCTCTGCCGGCGCGCGGGCGAGTTGTCGAAGTCGGATCTGGTCTCCGAAATGGTGCTGGAGTTCGACGAGCTGCAAGGCACGATGGGGCGCTATTACGCGCTGAACGACGGCGAGCCTGCCGCAGTAGCCGAGGCTCTGGTCGAGCAATATCTGCCGCGGCAGTCAGGCGGTGCGCTGCCGCAGACCGAGGTGGGCGCGGCGCTGGCAATTGCCGACCGTCTCGACACGCTGGTCGGAATTTTCGGCATCGGCCAACCGCCCACAGGCTCCAAAGACCCCTTTGCGCTGCGCCGCGCCGCGCTAGGGGTGCTCCGGATCATCGTCGAGCGTGAACTTCCGCTCGACCTTCAGCCCTTGCTGGAGGCTGCAGCCGCCGCACATCGCAATCTGCCACGCGGGGCATCTGTGGTAGCGGATGTGCGCGATTACATGCTCGAGCGTTTCCGCGCCTGGTACGCCGATGCAGGCCTTCGTGTGGAATGCGTCATGGCTGTGCAGGCACGCGGCGTCACAGCGCCGCTCGATGTCGATCGCCGCGTGCGGGCCGTATCGGCGTTCTCGGCCCTGCCCGAGGCCGCGACACTCGCAGCCGCGAACAAACGTGTCGCGAACATCTTGCAGAAGCAGGCCGAGGGCTCCGTTCCGGTCTCTGTCGACCCTGCACTCTTCCAGGACGCGGCAGAGTCGGCATTGGCCGCGGCGCTTGAGTCAGCCATCGACGCATGCGCGCCTCTGCTCGCGCGTGGCGACTACAGCGCTGCGCTCATCCGGCTCGCAGAACTGCGCGCCCCGGTGGACGATTTCTTCGGGCAGGTACTCGTGATGAGCGAGGACACTGCGCTGCGGAACAACCGCATGGCACTTCTCGCGCGCTTGCGGGCGGCATTTCTTGCCGTGGCCGACATCTCGGCGCTGGCGGTGGGGTGATGGGCCAGGTCGCCGTGCACAGTAGCGCCTTGCACGGTGAGCGCGCATGCATCGGCGGGAACGACGACCGTGGCGGCTGAGAACGGCTCACTGGCGTATCTCGTTGCAGCCTTGCGGTCGCTGCTTTTCTACGCGGTCTACGGTGTGAGCGTTTGCCTGCACAGCGTAGTGATGTTGCTGGTCTCGCCCTTCGTGGATTACCCGCGCCGCTACAGCCTGCTGATATCGTGGAACCGGTTTGTGGTGCAGTGGGCGCGCATTGCCTGCGGGATCCGATACGAGGTGCAGGGGCTCGAGAACCTGCCTTCGGGTGGCTGCGTGGTGGTAGCGAATCACCAGAGCAGCTGGGAGACGATTTTCCTCGCGACGCTGTTTCCGCAGGTGTGCATCCTGCTCAAGCGCGAGTTGCTGTCGATTCCGTTTTTCGGTTGGGCGCTGCGCTTGTTACGCCCGATCGCCATCGACCGCGACAACCCGCGCGCGGCACTGAAGCAACTTGTGGAACAGGGTGCCGCGCGACTGGGCCAGGGCAACAGCGTTCTGGTCTTTCCGGAGGGAACACGCGTCGAGAGCGGACAGGCCATCCGCTTCACGCGCGGCGCGGCGCAACTCGCGATTCGCGCGGGCGCAAACATCCTGTGCGTGGCACACGATGCGGGAAAATGCTGGCCGGGGCGAAGACTGATCAAGTTTCCCGGAACCATCCGGGTGGCGATTTCGCCGCCCCTGTCCAGCGCGGACCGCGAGGCGGCCGCGCTCACACGCGAAGCGCAAGCCTGGATCGAGGCGCGGCTCAGGGAGTTCGCCGCGGCCGCCTGAACCCCGAGGGCTTCAGATGTCGAGGTTTGCCACCGACAGCGCGTTGCGCTCGATGAATTCCCGCCGCGGCTCCACTTCCTCGCCCATCAGGGTGATGAACAGCTGATTGGCGGAGTGCGCGTCCTCGACCGTCACCCGCAACAGCCGGCGTTGGGCGGAATCCATGGTGGTTTCCCAGAGCTGCTCCGGGTTCATCTCACCCAAGCCCTTGTAGCGCTGGATGCCATAACCCTTGCGCGCCTCGGACATGAGGAACTCCAGAGCGGCACCGAAGTCTGTAGCCGGATGCTCGCGATCACCGCGTCTCACGTAGCCATCGGCTTCGATCAGACCGGAGAGTGTGGCGCCAAGACCCGCGATTTCACGGTATTCGCCTGAGCCGAGGAAATCGCGGCTGAGCACATAAGCGGTGCTTACGCCGTGGCTGAGCACGTCCACCGCGGGAAGCGGTTGATGACGCTCCTCGTCTTCGTGAACACGGAAGGTGTAGCGATCGTCACCGGAGCGGCCCTCGCCGGCGAAACGCGCCGACAGACCTTCCAGCCACTGTTCGATGCGGGCCCGGTCGAGGCCGCCGCTCACGTCGAGAAGTTCGTGATGCACCAGCTCCTCGAGCACGCGCCGCGGGTAGAGCCGTGACATGCGGTCGATGATCCGCATAACGCGGCGGTAAGTGGTCACTAGCGTCTCGAGTGCCGTGCCGGATATGCCGGGCGCTTCGCGGTTCACGTGCAGCGCGGCACCGTCCAGCGCGGCCTGGGTCAGGAACTGGGACATCGCGTCGTCGTCTTTGAGGTACTGCTGCTGCTTGCCCTTGGCAATCTTGTAGAGCGGCGGCTGCGCGATGTAGACATAGCCACGCTCGATCAGCGCCGGCATCTGGCGGTAGAAGAACGTGAGCAGCAGCGTGCGGATGTGGGAACCGTCCACATCGGCGTCGGTCATGATGATGATGCGGTGGTAGCGGGCCTTGTCAGCGTTGAACTCTTCCAGGATCCCGCAACCCAGCGCGGTCACAAGGGTGGCGATCTCCTGCGAGGAGATGACGCGCTCCCTGGCGACACGTTCGACGTTCAGGATCTTGCCTTTCAACGGCAGGATGGCCTGCGAACGCCTGTCCCGCCCCTGCTTGGCGGAGCCTCCGGCGGAGTCGCCCTCGACCAGAAAGAGTTCGGACAAGGCAGGGTCCTTCTCCTGGCAGTCGGCAAGCTTTCCAGGTAACCCCGCAATCTGCAGGGGATTCTTTCGGGTCATCTCGCGAGCCTTGCGCGCCGCCTCACGGGCTCTCGCCGCGTCCAGCATCTTCTGTACGATATCTTTAGCTTCTTTAGGAAATTCAAGGAGATACGATCCGAATTTGTCCCCCATGGCA
>CAJABS010000109.1 GCA_903938075.1 uncultured Chloroflexota bacterium
GTCACCGTGCGGAGCTGCACGTGCACCTCGATGCCGATCACTGCATGCCAGGTCATGCTGCTACCCCGCGTGCCTTAGCGACGAATCGGCCGATGCGCACGAGCGCTTCGCGTAGGTTCTCTTCCGACGTGGCGTAGCAGATGCGCACATGCCCAACGCCACTGGCGCCGAACGAGGAGCCTGGAATCACGGCAACGCGCTCTTCCGTGAGGAGGCGCTCGGCGAAGACTTCGTCGGTGAGCCCCGTGGAGCGAATGTCGGGGAATGCGTAGAAGGCGCCCTGCGGCGCACCAGTCGGCAGATTGAGTGCGGCGAGGCCCTCCAACACGATGGTCCGACGTCGCGCGTAGGCGGCGCGCATCTCTTCGAGGGCAGGTTCGCCGTTCGTCAGTGCTTCAAGCGCTGCATCCTGCGAAATCGTTGGGGCGCTCATGATCGCGTACTGGTGAATCTTGACGAGCCCCGCGACGATCTCCTTTGGCGCGCAGAGGAAGCCGACGCGCCACCCGGTCATGGCGTACGACTTCGAGAACCCCCCGATCAAGATGGTGCGCTCGCGCATCCCTGGATAGGCCGACATGGCGCGGTGCGCCGGTCCTTCGTAGACGAGTCGGTCGTAGATCTCGTCGCTAATCACCACCAAGTCCCGTGCCACGGCGATCTTGGCGAGCGCCTCGCGGGTCGGTTCGTCGAGGGTGGCCCCCGTTGGATTTGCTGGGTAGCCCAGGAAGAGCGCCTTCGCGCCGGCCGCCGCCGAATCAACTGCTTCGGCATGAAGGCGCCAGTTATCGCTCGCGCTTGTCGGCACAGGAACAGCGGTGCCGCCCGCAAAGACGACCGCAGGGAGGTAGGCAACGTAGGAGGGCTCTGGCAGCACGATGCGGTCACCCGCACCGATGACGCCGCGCACCGCAAGGTCGACCGCTTCAGAGGCGCCGATCGTGACGATGATCTCGCTCTCGGGATCGTAGGAGACGCCTGAGCGCTCCTGGATCTTCGCGGCAATGGCGCGGCGCAGCTCAATCGTTCCGTAGTTGGAGGTGTAGTGCGTGCGCCCAGCGCGTAGGCTCGTTACCGCCGCCTCCACGATGTGTGCTGGCGTGTCGAAGTCAGGCTCCCCCACGCCGAGGCTGATCACGTCGCTCATCGTTGCGGCGATATCGAAGAAGCGTCGAATGCCAGAGGGCGGCACCGCGTGCACACGATCCGCAAGTGCGCGCTTTGCAAAGTCGCTCACGCTGCACCTCCACCGAGCTTCGCGAGATCATGCGGCGCCACTGTTCGCCATGCTGCCGTTGCGGTGAGCGCCTCGTAGCCAGCCGAGATGCTGAGAAGTTCGGCCTCTGACCACGGCTTGCCGATCAGCTGCAGTCCTACGGGGAGGTCCTCCGAAAGGCCGCACGGAATGCTCACCCCTGGGAGTCCCGCCATGTTCGCTGGCAGGGTGCAGGCATCAGCGAGATACATGGAGACCGGATCGCTCATCTTTGCGCCGAACTTCCAGGCAACCTGCGGGCTCGTTGGCGCCACAATCGCGTCAAAGCCGGCCGCCCAGATGCGATCGAAGTCGCGCGCGATCAGGGTGCGCACCTTCTGGGCCTTCACGTAATAGGCGTCGTAGTAGCCGGCCGAGAGGGCGTAGGTACCGAGCATGATGCGACGGCGCACCTCTGGGCCGAAGCCGCGACCGCGCGTCTCGAGGTACCCGTTGAGCAGGTCTCCACCGCCATGCTTAGATGCGCCGTAACGGATCCCGTCGTAGCGAGCCAGGTTTGCCGACGCTTCTGCGGGCGCAACGATGTAGTAGGTCGCGAGCGCATGCTCCGTCGTTGGGAGGCTTACCTCTTCAACGATTCCACCGGCAGCCTCGAGTGCAGCGACCGCATCGCGCACGGCGCGTTCCACACCAGCCTCCATACCAGCAACGAAGTACTCCTTCGGCAGGGCGAATCGCTTGCCGCGAATGGCAGAAGCCGCAGCATCACCGCTCGGAAGGTCCAGCAGCGCCGCATCAAGCGGACTACGCGAGCTGGTCGCATCGTGCGCATCTGCGCCAGCGATTGCGTGTAGGAGGAGCGCCGCGTCTTGCGCCGTGCGCGCAAATGGCCCGACCTGATCCAGCGACGATGCAAATGCGACGATCCCGTAGCGCGACACTCGCCCGTACGTTGGCTTAATCCCGACGATACCGGTGAGGCTCGCAGGTTGACGAATGGAACCGCCCGTGTCGGTGCCGATCGAGAGCGGGGCGTGGAAGGCGGCAACAGCGGCCGAAGAGCCGCCCGACGATCCGCCCGGCACTCGATCAATGCCCCACGGGTTCACCGTCTTCTTGTATGCCGAGAACTCTGTCGATGAACCCATGGCGAACTCGTCCATGTTCGTCTTGCCAAGAATGACTGCACCCGCCTCTCTCAGCCGTGCGGCGATCGTTGCGTCGTAGGGGCTGATGTACCCCTCGAGAATGCGTGAGCCTGCAGTGGTGGGGGTGCCCGTGAGATTGACGAGATCTTTCAGCGCGACGGGAACGCCGAGGAGTGGCGGGAGTTCGTTGAGCGCTGCGGCCCCGGCGGCACGTGCGGTGGCATAGCGCGCATCGGCGCGATCGGCCTCAGCGCGCGCATCTTCTTGTCGGAGGTGGAGCCACGCGCCAAGGACGCCATCCTCTCGCTCGATAGCAGCAAAGAGTTCGTCGGTGACGGCACGTGAA
>CAJABS010000110.1 GCA_903938075.1 uncultured Chloroflexota bacterium
GGCAAGTGGGCCAGAAAGGATAAGCATGAGCAGGAAGGCGACCACGATGTTCATCGCGACCCCCGCAACCATCACCAGCACCTTCGAGGTGAGAGAGGCGCGCTCCCAGCCTGCAGGGTCGGTATCGCCCTCTTCGCTGCCGGCCATGCGCACAAAGCCACCAAGCGGAAGGGCATTAATGGTGAGTTCGGTACGTCGACCGCGCAGCAGCGTAAAGAGGCGTGGCGGGAAGCCGATGCCGAACTCTGGAACGTCAATGCCACGAAGGCGCGCGACTACGAGGTGGCCCAGCTCGTGCACCACAATGAGCGGCACCACAAGGAGCACGAATACAAGTACTGGCCCGGCAATGCCGGTCAAGATCTCCATCAGGCGGCCCCACTCCATTGCACTGCGAACTGGGTCACCTCTTCATGCAGACTGATCACCTCTTCAACGCTCGCTGGGGCGGGACGGCTGTCAAATTGATCCACCGCATCGCGAAGGAGCTGGGGGATGCCCCCCAGCGGGAAGTCCCCGGCGAGGAAACGATCCACGGCCACCCCATCGGCAGCAATCAGCGCGCCAGGAGCGGCGCCAGCAGCGCGACCAGCCTCTAGTGCAATCGCCAGGCCTGGGAAGCGTGCAAGATCGGGCGCAGCAAACGTGAGTGACCCGTGTGAGGCGAGATCCACGTTCGGGATTGTTGCAGCCATACGTACAGGATAGCCGAGGGCATACCCGATCGGTCCGCGCATATCTGGGCTCCCCATCTGCGCCTTCGTCGAACCATCAACGAACTCCACCAAGCCGTGAACAACGCTCTGCGGGTGGACCAGGATCTTGACCTGCTCCATGGGCACCGAGAAGAGTCGGTGTGCCTCAATCGCCTCGAGCCCCTTGTTCACGAGCGTTGCCGAGTCGATGGTGATCTTCGCCCCCATGCTCCAGGTCGGGTGCTTGAGCGCTGTGGCAGGGAGTGCCGCGGCAATCTCAGCAGCAGTCGCATCGCGCAGCGGTCCGCCACTCGCCGTTAGCCAGAGTGATCGCACGCGATCCAGCGACTCACCAGCGAGGCACTGCCAGAGAGCCGAGTGTTCTGAGTCGACGGGGCGGAGGCGCTCCAGCACATCGCTCCCCTTGCGCTCGGCAGCTGCGCGAGCGGCGCGCATCACCACATCACCGCCAGCGACAATCGTCTCCTTGTTTGCAATCGCCACCGCCACGCCCGCCTCGAGCGCGGCAACGGTAGCGGCGAGTCCTACAACGCCGGTGGTTGCGATCAGCGCGATGTCAGGCGCAGTGTCAAGAACGAGCGAACGAAGATCATCGGCGCTACCGGCAAGGAGGCTACGCGCCTTCGGATTCGCCGAGGCCAGAGTGTTGTGCTGATCACCACCGCGCCCTGAGGCGAGTGCAACAAGTTCAAACTGGTCAGGGTGCTGCGCAATGACGTCAGCAGCCTGTAGGCCGATCGATCCGCTCGCGCCAAGCAGAGCAACACGGATGCGGCTCACGCTACCCTCGCAGAGCGAGCGCGGCGATGAGCGTCACAGGGGCTGCAAGCAGCAAGCTATCGATGCGATCAAGAACACCACCGTGTCCTGGGATCAGATTGGAAGCGCTCTCTGCCCCTGCAACACGCTTAAAGAGCGATTCGAGGAGGTCACCCGCCTCTGCTGCAGTTGCGATGATCAGCCCCCAGACCAGGCCCCAGAGGGGGCGCACCTCTTCTGGGGTGCCAAGCGTGAAGAGTGGCCCGGCGATGAGCGCGCCAACAACTCCGGCAACCAGAATGCCGCCGACGAAGCCTTCAAGACTCTTGCGCGGCGAGAGAACCGGCGCCAACTTGCGTCGACCGATGGTTCGCCCGACAAGATACGCAGCACTATCTGCCGTCCAAACAATGGCCAGGAGCCAAATGATCCAACGTGCTGGGGCACCTCGATCAAGCGGATCAAGTGAGGCGAGCAGCGGAAGCAGTGTGAGCGGGCTGAGCCAAATTACGGCCGCCATCGTTCCGAGCAGGAGTCGCAGCTCAGGCTCCAGCCTCTTCTCTGTCGCGCGTACTGCACGGCGGATCACCGTGCCTACAAAGAGCAGGAGAGTTGTGATGGTTAGAACGGCACCGAGAGCGGGTGTGATTGCGGCGAAGAGCGGGCTGATCAAGATGACGGTGATCCAGAACGCGGAGGCACCACCAAGCACCTTCGTGAGGATCTTTGCCGCCTCTCGTGCAGCGAGGGCAATCAGGAGAACGGTTACCGCGAGCGTGCCTACTGGTGGAAAGAGCGCAACGGCAGCCACTGGGAGGATCAAGAGGGAGCCGATCGCTCGCTGCGTCAGCGCTCCACTACTCATCGCCCAAACCGCCGAATACGCTGCGTGTAGGTTGCGATCGCAGCGTCAAGGTCCGCAGCACCGAAGTCTGGCCAGAGTGTTGCTGTCGTCACGATCTCTGCGTAGGCGCTCTGCCAGAGCAAGAAGTTCGAGAGACGCTCCTCCCCACCTGTACGGATCACGAGGTCTGGATCCGGTGTGCCGGCCGTGTAGAGCGCGCTTGCAATCGTGCGCTCATCGATGCTTTCAGCGGGAAGGCCGGCGGTGACAATTGTCCGAACCGCATCAACGATCTCAGTACGACTGCCGTAGTTGAAGGCCACACCTAGTTGGAGCTTTGTTCCGCCCGCCGTCTTTGCGCATGCGGCTGCAATGCGCTCTTGTGCCTGATCAGGGAGCTCAGCGAGTCGGCCGAGGAAGCGAACGGCGACGCCCTGGCGCATCAGCTCGGGCGTCTCGTCGTCAATCACCTTCGCCAGAAGATTGAAGAGCTGCGCAACCTCTTTGTCGCTGCGAGCCCAGTTCTCGCGGCTGAACGCATAGACGGTCAGGTGTGGGATGCCGATCTTGACTGCGTGCTTGAGGACGGTGCGCAACGCCTCTGTTCCAGCAACATGTCCTGCCAGCTCGTCGAGGTTCTGGACTCGTGCCCAGCGACGATTCCCATCCATGATGATGGCGACATGGCTCGGTCCGCCTTCGGTGGGCGGGGTGCTGTGCACCAGCGGCTGCGCGTCAGCCGGCCGCCGAATGTCGGCGTCGGTCACCCTTCGAGAACCTCACGCTCCTTCGCAGCGGTCAACTTGTCGATCTCAGCAATCTTTCCATCCGTCAGCTTCTGTAGCGTTTCGAGCTGTCGACGGGCGTCGTCTTCGCCAATCTCCTTGGCCTTCTCCGCCTTCTTCACCGCCTCTTGCTCGTCGCGTCGCACATTGCGAATCTCGACGCGAGCCTCTTCGGCTCGCTTCCCCCTCTGCTTCACGAGGTCCTTACGACGATCTTCGGTCATCGCAGGGACACGA
>CAJABS010000111.1 GCA_903938075.1 uncultured Chloroflexota bacterium
CCCAATCACGATCTCAGGTCGCCCGCCGACGCCTCGAATGACGAGGCCTCCAGCCGACATTGCGCTGCGGCGTGTCGCTCCCATGTGCTGCTCCCTCACCTCACCGATGGACGGGCGGCCGGGGCCGTACCCGCGATTACGACGATGGTAGCCTCCGCAGGGGCGGCGCGCTGCTCAGGCGCGGGGCGCTACCCTAGCCGCACGCGTGGCGCCGCAGCAGCGGCCACGCACAACAAAGAGGAGGCCCTGTGGGAGACCACTTTTCGGCGCGGCGCTCGCTCGGCGCGGGACTCCCTGACCGCATTGCCCTGGAGCTCCTCCCAACGCCCGCAACCCCCTGGGCCCAACTTCCGCTCGTACTGAAGATCCTTATTGAGGGCGCGGCCCGACGCTCTGGCGACGGCTTCGTACAACCCGAAGACCTCCACGCCTATCTCGCATGGAAACCTGGCGCTGCCGCATCGGCGACCGGCGATGAGCGCGAGGTCCCCTTCTCCCCTGCCCGCGTCGTGTTGCAAGACTTCACCGGCGTGCCCGCCGTCGTTGACCTTGCCGCTCTCCGGAATGCAGCGACCGAACTCGGCATTGATCCGCATCGCATCAACCCACAGGTTCCCGCCGACCTCGTGATCGACCACTCCGTACAAGTTGATCGCTGGGCCACGCGCGAGGCGCTCGAGCAGAACGTGGCGAAGGAGTACGAGCGCAACACCGAGCGCTACCAGCTGCTGCGCTGGGCGCAGGGTGCCTTCGATAAGTTCCGCGTCGTTCCGCCTGGCGCGGGCATCGTGCACCAGGTCAACCTAGAGAACCTCGCCACCGTTGTCCGCGTCGAAGAGGTGGACGGCGCACCACTCGCCTTCCCCGACAGCTGCGTCGGCACCGACTCGCACACCACCATGATCTCCGGACTCGGCGTGCTCGGATTCGGCGTGGGCGGCATTGAGGCCGAGGCGGTACTGCTCGGTGAACCACTCTTCTCGCCCATTCCAACCATCGTGGGGCTGCGACTCACTGGCCGACTCCCCGCTGGCACCACCGCAACAGATCTCGTGCTCACCGTCACGGAGCGCCTGCGCGCGCATGGCGTTGTTGGCGCGTACGTTGAAGCCTTCGGCGACGGGCTCGCCACCATCTCTCTCGCCGATCGGGCAACGATCGCCAACATGTCGCCAGAGTTCGGCGCAACCACCACCCTCTTCCCGATCGACGAGATCACCCTCGACTACCTAAAAACAACTGGTCGCAGTGAGGAGAGCATCGCTCTCGTTGAGACGTACGCGAAGGCACAGGGCCTCTGGCGCACCTCGGGTGCCGAACCGCTCTACGACGCAATCGTGCACATTGAGCTTGGCCAAGTGGTTCCGTCGCTCGCTGGTCCGCGACGTCCGCAAGACCGCGTCCCCCTGCCGAACCTTGGTGCAAGCTTCGCCGCCGCCTACCCCGATCGCGCCGGCGCAGGCGCGCATCACGCCACCGCTACGGCAACGAGCGGCGCATACGAACTGCATGATGGTGCCGTTGCGATTGCTGCGATCACCTCGTGCACCAACACCTCAAACCCATCGGTGATGATCGCCGCCGGCCTCCTTGCCCAGCGCGCGGTCGCGCGCGGCATGCAGGTGCCGGCATGGGTGAAGACGAGCCTCGCTCCAGGCTCCAAGGTGGTGACCGCCTATCTCGAACGAGCGGGTCTCCTCGCACCGCTGGAGGCACTCGGCTTCAACGTTGCCGGCTACGGCTGCACCACCTGCATCGGCAACTCTGGCCCACTCGACGCAGGCGTCTCAGCCGCCATTGAGTCAGGTGACCTCACGGTTGCCGCCGTGCTCTCAGGGAACCGCAACTTTGAAGGTCGCATCCACCCGTCGGTGCGTGCCGCCTACCTCGCCTCCCCACCACTCGTCGTGGCGCTCGCACTCGCGGGCCGCGTGACGCTCGACCTCACGAAGGAGCCGATCGGCAACGACCAGAGCGGCACCCCCGTCTTCTTACGTGACCTTTGGCCAAGCGACGACGAGATCAGCACGGCAGTTGCCGCCGCCGCCGACGCCTCGCTCTACCGCAGCAGCTACAAGGATCTCTTCGCTGGCGACGCACGTTGGCAGAACCTTGCGAGCCCAACGGGCGACACGTACGCATGGGACGCCAGCTCAACCTACGTCTCACGGCCAGCCTTTACGGAGGGGATCACCCCCGAGCCGCAGCCGATCGCGGACATCAGCAGCGCACGCGCCCTCTTGCTGCTGAGCGACTCCGTAAC
>CAJABS010000112.1 GCA_903938075.1 uncultured Chloroflexota bacterium
AGCGGATCTCGCCATGGCTACATTGGTAGCTCAGCGGCCAAGCGGGCGATCCGTTGGGCTGAACCGCGCCGCCGTGGAAGGCGTGCCCTTCTGAGCCACGCTCCATTCGGATCAGGAAGGGCAGGTGGTCGAGCCGGTAGCCCGCGCCGAGGAAGGCGTGATAGTACGGAACGAGGCGCTCGTGTGTCATCACACGCCGGAAGGGCTCGCGCTCGCCCTCGGCCCACCCGAGCATTCCGGCTAGATCGAAGCGACCCTTGGTGCCGGTGAGAGTGTTGCCACGCACGCCGTACGCGTTGGCCACCTTGAGCTTACCCCATCGCTCGTGCTGCTCGTGTAGGTGCGCGTTGACCGCCAAGTTGGCTGCGTCAACCTCCGAAGCACTGAACACGTTCTTGATCACGAGGAAGCCGTTAAGGTCGAAGAGGTAGCGGTCGGTCGCTGATACGCTTGAGCTGCTGCTGCTAGCCTGTGTGCTCAGCGCACGGCGAACCAACACGCTGGCGCGTGTGGCCTTTCTCCGCATCCGCGTCCTTGGCACAGTCGAGTTCGCGAGGCGGTCCTCCGTGACTGGTCCGTGGCAGCGTTGTGGTTTTCTTTTTTCCAGTCACGGTTTATTCTTTCCAGTCACGCGTGACTGGAATTGCTCGTCGCGCTCGCGCGCGCAGCGTGACTGAAAATCCAGGAGCAGCGCTCGGCCGTACCTGAGAGCAGCCGACCCGCCGCAGTCATGGCGCCGACTCGTACGCCGAAGGAGGCACCTCCGCCGCGTCGACAGAGGTGCCGCCACGTCTCCGAACCCTTGCGCTCTCTTTGAGGGACCACGCCGCGCGTGAGCCATCGCGTGCGCGCGAGTTTTCTCGGGTTATCCGAGTCGCACGCGCGGTGAGAGCACATTACCGATGCGTCGCCGTGATGCGCACCCTCCTTGACTGACCCGCCACATGCCTTTGCTCTTTGCTCACGCAGACGTGACGGCGATGGTGGCATCCACAAGGAGAAGAAGAAGCGATCGGATGCGGGCAAGGCGCACGACAACCCCGAGACGCGCCTGCAGGTGGCGTGCGTCGCATGGTGCGACGCAGCAGATATCCTCGTCGACGGCTCGCCCGGCGGCGCCGCCTTTATGAAGGGCGCTCACAAGGCCCGCGGCTGCAGGCCCGGCCGTGCCGACTTGCTCGTCCTCGAGGCGGGCGCCGATGGCTCGCACGGCCTCGCCGTGGAGCTCAACATCGGCGGCAACGGCCTGCAGTGCTCGCAGGTCGCATGGCTTGCACGCGCACGGCTCAAGGGCTGGCGCACGGAGGTGGTGCGCGCACGCTCGACGAATTCTGTAAGGACTAAGGTAGTGCGCGCTTGTGACCCTGTTGATATAAAACACTTATTAATACTATACGGACGCAAAGATGCACCATGTGCTGATCACAGCACGACCGCATTACGGTCGCGGTGTGACCGGCCAATGGCGTATGCGTCTGGCGTATGCGTATGGCACATGCGCGGATGCGCATGCGGCTCGTCGCGCCGCCGCTCTCGCGCCGCCGCTCGTCGCGCCGCCGCTCGTCGCGCCGCCGCTCGTCGCGCCGCCGCTCGTCGCACCGCGGCTCGTCGCACCGCGGCTCGTGGCGCGCCGTCACTCGTCGCGCCGCCACTCGTCGCGCCGCCGCTCTCGCGCCGCGCACTGCTGTCGCCGCTTGCGCCGTCGCCCTGCCTACCCCGACGACCGCCGCCGAGCAGCTGCTGCTGCACCAACCCTGCACACGGGTTGAATAATCACTGGGCGTCAGCGATGGGTGAATAGTGCACAGCAATCAAGCACAAAAGGCCGCAAGACAGCTCAACCTTGCAGCAGGCGCGAGGACGCTGCTGGTGTGGGCCAAGCGCATGCGGGGCAAGGATGCGACGGCGCAGCTCACCAACTGGTATAGTAGTCGCCCCATCACCTTGGACGACTCGGACGCCAACTCGGGGATGAAGAGTGAGGCTCCCGGCGTCGTACGTGAAGATCTTGGTCAGCTCGAGAAGTGACCATCGGCCATGACCACCTGCACAAATCACAGAAAAGCTCGAGAACGAGCCGGTTAAGTTTGCGCAGTCAAGGGCGTCACTCATCAGGGATGAATCACCATCATCGCACTCATAAATGCGGTGCCTAACGGGCGAATTTCGAGATCAAAGCAGCGGCAGGCGTCAAATGGCCACCAAGCAGGCCAGTGCCCAAGCACAAGTTGAAGGGGTACAGGGGCGCAGGGACGCTCGGGTGCTGCAGCAGATTCAGCCGCT